>NZ_JAFMOZ010000142.1:0-179237 GCF_019049615.1 Rahnella sp. BCC 1045
GGGCAATGCCCGGTTTTTTTATTTCCGCCAGTTCAGAAGAATTAAAGTACTTCCCCGTTGCTCTCAATCACTTTCTGATACCAGCCAAAACTCTCTTTTTTCGAACGTGCCATCGTGCCGGTGCCATCGTCATTTTTATCGACGTGGATAAAGCCATAGCGTTTGCTGTACTGGCCGGTGGTGAAGGACACGCAGTCAATACAGCCCCACGGCGTGTAGCCCATCAGATCCACACCATCTTCCAGCACGGCTTTTTTCATCTGCTCGATATGCGCTTTCAGATAAGCGATGCGGTAATCGTCGTGAATGACACCATCGTCGCCCGCTTTATCGATAGCGCCAAAACCATTTTCGACAATAAACAGCGGTTTCTGGTAGCGCTCGTACAGAATGTTCAGGGTATAACGCAGGCCAACAGGATCAATCTGCCATCCCCAGTCGGATGCCTTCACGTGCGGATTCGGGACGCTGCCTGCAAAGCCGGATAACCCGTTATCATCACTTGGGTTGTGCGCTGAAATCGCGTTGCTCATGTAATAGCTCAGGCCGATGTAGTCCGCGCAGCCTTCTCTCAGTGCCTGCAAATCTCCGTCTTCCATTTTGATGTTGAAGCCGCGACGTTCCCATTCTTTCAGTGCATACGCAGGGTAATAACCGCGCATATGCACATCGCTGAACAGGAAGCGTTCATGCATCGCTTCGACCGAATACATCACGTCATCCGGGTGGCAGGAGAACGGGTACAACGGCACCATGGCGATCATGCAGCCAATCTGGAAATCAGGGTTGATCTGATGGCCGAGTTTGACCACTTTGGCGCTGGCCACGAACTGGTGATGCAACACCTGATACAGGGTTTCTTCGGGTTTTTCCTGTTCGGTGAATACCACACCGGAGCAGCAATAACCGAACAGCGGATATTTCCAGTTGCGCTGGTTATTGATCTCATTGAATGTCATCCAGTATTTCACTTTGCCTTTGTAACGCTCCATCACGACCTGGCTGAAACGCACAAAGAAATCCACCACCTGACGGTTTTTCCAGCCGCCGTATTCCTTCACCAGATGCCATGGCATTTCGAAGTGAGAAAGGGTGATCACCGGCTCAATATTATGTTTGAGCAGCTCATCAAACATGTCGTCGTAGAATTGCAGACCCGCTTCGTTTGGCTGTAATTCGTCACCGTTCGGGAAGATTCGCGTCCAGGCAATCGAAGTACGGAAACATTTGAAGCCCATTTCGGCAAACAGCGCGATGTCTTCTTTGTAGTGCGAATAAAAATCGACAGCTTCGTGGTTAGGGTAGCTGTAACCCTTCTCCAGCACACCGTCTGTCATCACGCGATCGACGCCGTGTGCGCCGCCGGAAAGCACGTCGCAAATGCTCACGCCTTTGCCGCCTTTGTTCCAGCCTCCTTCAACCTGATGTGCCGCAACTGCGCCGCCCCATAAGAAATCTTTCGGTAACTGTTGACTCATTTTCGTTCTCCCTTGAGGCGGGCTGTAGCAGCCCGCGTGGTAAATGTAATATCCGGTTTAATTCATTTCTGCCTGTGCGGCGCGCTGACTTTCAGCCTGGATCTTTTTCGTGGCCGCGACATCGGGCTCATCTTTGAAACCGACCAGCCAGGTAAACAGGGCGCCGAGCACAAAGGCGACGGTAATCGAGAGCAGGAAACCGAGGAACTGCGGCATGTGGCCTTCTTTGAAGAATACCGGCAATACCGCAATGCCCGGCAAACAGTAGCTCCATGACACGGCGTTGAAGGACCCGGCAATCGCACCGCCGATACCACCCGCCACGCAACTGCACAGGAAAGGTTTTTTCAGGCGCAGGGCCACACCGTAAATCGCAGGTTCGGTAATCCCAAACAGGCCGGTAACGCCCGCGGAGAGGGAAATCCCTTTCATTTCACGGCTGCGGGTTTTCAGATATACGCCAAACATACTGCCGGTCATTGCAAAGACGGCGGATGCCTGCAGGCCGGTAAAGGTGTCATAACCCAGCGTTGCGTAGTTGCCGACAGTAACTGGCGTAATGCCCCAGTGAACACCGAGTGTGACCAGCGGTTGCCAGAAAGCACCGACAACAAAACCGGCAATGGTCGGGCTGAGGTGATAGAGATAGTTGTAAACGCCGCCAATCGCGCCGCCGATCAGGTTGCCGATCGGGCCGAATACCAGAAGCGTCATCGGTACCATAATGGCGATACAAAACATCGGGGTGAACAGGTTGCGGATGACGACTGGCAACACTTTATTGAAGAAGCGTTCGACGTAAGACATCGCCCAAACCATCAGGATGATCGGAATAACTGACGCGGTATAGCTGAGATATTTCACCGGTATCCCGAGGAAATCGAGCGTTGGCGAAGCCAGCGGAATGCCGACAATGTTAGTCAGGATGCTGGCGATTTCCGGATTGTTCACGGCTTCACGCATCAGTTGCTGCATGGCCGGGTCGGCGGAGTTGATCGAGGTGATTTTGAACGCGGTCAGCATGTTCATATAATCAGGGCTGATCAGCGCACAGGCCGTAATGACAGCGGTAAACGGATGGACGTTGAATTTTTTTGCCGCCGTAAACGCGATCATGACCGGCAGGAAGGTAAACGCCGTCCAGGAAACGAAATTGAGAATACGGTAGGTGCCGCTGCCTGAGTCCATAATCCCGACGGCTGCGAGGAAAGAAATGATCCCCTGTAAAATACCGCAGGCGGCGAGCTGATAAAGGAATGGCGTGAAGATACTGGAAATGACATCCATCACGCGGCTGACGATGCCGACGTTCGGCGCAGAGACCGGCGCGTTTTCGTCGACGTGGATCAGTTTCAGAACCTGTTTATAAGCGTCGCTGACGTGGTTACCAATCACCACTTGCATCTGGCCGCCGGCCTCAATCACCGTGATCACGCCCTTGACGCGTTTTAATTCTTCTTTATCGACGGCTTTATTATCTTTCAGAACAAAACGTAAACGGGTGGCGCAATGTGTGATGCTAATCACATTATTATCGCCGCCAATATATTTAACAATTTCCTGAGCTGTCTGAGCGTAATCAATGGCCATTATTTATTATTCTCCAGCGGGTAAACAGAGGTGAGCTTTTTTGTTTTTTTACTCGTTGGCAGGAGTGTAGCAAAAGAAAGGGTATTGTCACGATATAACAAAAAACAACTCAGGTGATTTGTTACACCTTAAAAACACCCTGTTTTTTCATTGCGCTGAGTCACGTTTTATTAAAGGTAATTTCTTTCCAATCGTTTCGATAATATAAAGTACGGGGATCTGCGTTGTAATATTGTACTGGCCTTCTAATACAATTTGCGGCATGTGGTAGGAGATGTTGAGGTCTGCCATACGCGCCAGCGTTGAGTTTTCGCTGTTCGTCAGGCTGATGATCTGGCAGTTGTGCTGGCTGAACTGTGTAGCGAACCGTAATACTTCCTCCGTCTCCCCTGAGACAGAAAGAATAATAGCGATGGCATCTTTATACATATCGCTGTTAATCGGAAAATAAGGATCGTCAATAAAGGTACTGAATTTCCCGACGTTTGAGAAAAAACGTGCGCTGTATTTCCCTAATGAGCCTGATGTTCCTACGCCGACAAATATAATTCGCTGCGCGTCGGAAATTCTTTTGGCCGCCTGATCTAATAATTCATCAAATTCGCTGTTATTAATACTTTTGAAATAGCTGATTATTTCACTGATGCCAAAGGAGACCGGCGGTTTTTCTTCATGTTCTAAAAACAATTTAAAACGGATACGAAACTCAGAATATCCTTCACAATCCATTTTTTTGCAAAAACGCAGAACCGTGGTGGTGGATACCCCGGCGGCATCTGCCAGCTCACGGATAGTCATGTACATCACTTTATCGCCATTTTTGACGATGTAGTTATAGACCGTCAGTTCCAGTTCGTTTAACGCTGAAATGGCTTTATGTGTGAACATGAGATGCCTGTTTTTTTATGGATTGCGAAAAGGATATCAGAGGTATTTTAACATCGTCACTTCACAATCGACATGCCCCGTATTGCCCAGTGAGCCATTAATATGTTGAAAACCCAGACGCTCATACAGCGCGATCGCCTGCGTCAGACTGGCAGTTGTTTCCAGATAGCAGCGCGCGAATCCGTTCTGGCGGGCATGTTCCATTGCCTGTAACGCCAGTCGTTTCGCCAGACCCTGGCCGCGCAGCGAAGGCAGGAAATACATTTTTTGCAGTTCGCACAAATCATCTTCGCCGCCAGAAAGCGGTGCAACACCGCCGCCGCCGGCGACTTTACCGTCGACTTCCACCACCCAGTAAGCGCAACGTGGCTGACTGTAGCTTTCATACAGATGATCCAAATTCGGGTCTGCTACGGTATAGCCTTTATCGGCAGTCAGGCCAAATTCAGCAGATACATGGCGGATCACGTGTGCGATAGCCGCGTTATCTTCAGGGCGAATCGGGCGCACCAACACGCTGACAGGAAGGGAGGTCGTCATATTGCTCACTCAGTTTCAAATAATAAGATAAATAAACAGACCGTTTTAATACCATCTAAGGGCAGGTGGGTGCAACGTTACCGGCTGTTATCGCAGAATAAAAAAGGCCGCTTTCGCGGCCTTTGTCATCTCATGTATTTACCCGGATAACCGGCACCAAAATTACAGAGCAGCGATTGTTGCTTTCTGTTCTGCAATCTTGATTTTGGCTTCACCGCAGTCTGCCAGACGTTCGCGCTCTTTTGCGACTACGGCTTCCGGCGCACGCGCCACAAAACCTTCGTTAGACAGTTTGCCTTCGATAGACGCAATCTCGCCATCCAGCTTCGCCATCTCTTTGTCCAGACGCGCCAGCTCGGCATCTTTGTCGATCAGACCGGCCATTGGGATCAGCAACTCAGCGCCTTCAACCAGTTTGGTGACAGACACAGGGCCTTTGTCACCTGCAGGCAGAATGGTAATGGATTCCAGACGCGCCAGAGACTTAATGAAGCTCAGGTTCTGTTCAACACGACGCTGTGCATCGGCACTCGCACCGCGCAGCAGCAGTTCCAGCGGCTTGGCCGGAGACAGATTCATCTCGGCACGCACGTTACGGATAGCGATGATCGCCTGCTTGATCCACTCAAGATCGGCCAGCGCCAGTTCGTCTGCTTTCGCCGCGTCAAATTCCGGGAAAGGCTGCAGCATGATGGTTTCTGCTGTGATGCCTTTCAGCGTTTTCACGCGCTGCCAGATGGTTTCTGTGATGAAAGGAATGATCGGGTGCGCAAGACGTAGCAGACCTTCCAGCACTTCAACCAGCGTATGACGGGTGCCGCGTAGTTGTGCTTCGCTGCCACCGTTCATGACCGGTTTAGTCAGCTCCAGATACCAGTCGCAGAACTGGTTCCAGGTGAATTCATAGAGAATGCTGGCGGCCAGATCAAAGCGGTAGTTATCCATCGCTTCACGGTAAGATTTCACGGTGCGGTTATATTCCGCGAGGATCCAGCGGTCAGCCAGTGACAGCTCAAGTTCGCCACCATTCAGACCACAATCCTGATCTTCGGTGTTCATCAGTACGAAGCGGCTGGCGTTCCACAGTTTGTTACAGAAGTTGCGGTAACCTTCAAGACGCTTCATGTCCCAGTTGATGTCACGGCCGGTAGAAGCCAGTGCCGCCAGCGTGAAGCGCAGGGCATCGGTGCCGTGCGGTTCGATGCCGTTCGGGAATTGCTTCTCGGTGCGCTTGCGGATTTTTTCCGCCAGCTGCGGCTGCATCATGTTGCCGGTACGTTTTTCCAGCAGATCTTCCAGCGAAATACCGTCAATCATATCCAGCGGATCGATGACGTTACCTTTGGACTTGGACATTTTCTGCCCTTCGTCGTCGCGGATAAGACCGGTCATGTAAACGGTGTTAAACGGAACCTGTGGCTTGCCATTCTCGTCTTTCACGAAATGCATGGTCATCATGATCATGCGCGCAATCCAGAAGAAGATGATGTCGAAGCCGCTCACAACAACGCTTGAAGGGTGGAAAGCTTTGAGATCAGGCGTCTGTTCTGGCCAGCCCAGTGTAGAGAATGTCCACAGGCCGGAAGAGAACCAGGTGTCGAGCACGTCTTCGTCCTGAGTCAGCACAACGTCTGCGCCCAGATTGTTTTCACTGCGGACTTCCGCTTCGTCACGGCCAACGAATACGTTGCCTTCGGCGTCATACCACGCAGGAATACGGTGTCCCCACCACAGCTGACGGGAAATACACCAGTCCTGAATGTCACGCATCCAGCTGAAATACATATTTTCGTACTGTTTAGGTACGAACTGGATTTCACCTTGCTCAACGGCCTCCACCGCGACTTTCGCCAGTGGCGCAGTGCGGACGTACCACTGGTCAGTCAGCATGGGTTCGATAACCACGCCGCCACGGTCACCGTAAGGTACGGTCAGGTCGTGAGGTTTGATTTCTTCGAGCAGACCGGCTTCGTCAAATGCAGCGACGACCGCTTTACGCGCGGCAAAGCGCTCCAGGCCACGGAACTGTTCAGGGATATCGTTAGCACAGGCATCGCTTTCTTCGCCGTTAGTGTCGAACACTTCAGCAGTCTGGCGGATATCGCCATCGAAAGTCAGTATGTTGATCATCGGCAGACCGTGACGTTTACCGACTTCATAGTCATTAAAGTCATGCGCAGGCGTGATCTTCACACAACCGGTGCCCTTTTCCATGTCGGCATGTTCGTCGCCCACGATGGGAATACGGCGGCCTACCAGCGGCAAAATGATTTCTTTGCCGATGAGATCTTTATAACGCGGATCTTCCGGGTTAACGGCCACGCCGGTATCACCGAGGACGGTTTCCGGACGGGTGGTCGCGACAACCAGATAATCTTTGCCTTCAGCGGTTTTCGCGCCGTCAGCCAGCGGATAGCGCAGGTGCCACATGGAACCTTTGGATTCGCGGTTTTCAACTTCGAGGTCGGAAATCGCGGTGCGCAGCTTTGGATCCCAGTTCACCAGGCGTTTGCCACGGTAAATCAGATCTTCTTTATACAAGCGTACGAACACTTCTCGCACGGCGTTGGACAGGCCTTCGTCCATGGTGAAGCGCTCACGCTCCCAGTCCACGGAATCGCCGAGACGGCGCATCTGACGGGTAATGGTGCCGCCGGATTCTGCTTTCCAATCCCAGATTTTGTCGATAAACGCTTCACGGCCGTAGTCGTGACGGGTTTTGCCTTCTTCGGCTGCGATTTTACGCTCAACCACCATCTGCGTTGCGATGCCCGCATGGTCGGTGCCCGCCTGCCACAGAGTATTTTTACCCTGCATGCGCTGATAGCGGATCATGGCGTCCATGATGGTTTGCTGGAAAGCATGACCCATGTGCAAGCTGCCGGTAACGTTCGGCGGCGGGATCATGATGGCAAAGCTTTCTTTACTGGTATCACCATGTGGCTTGAAATAGCCCTGTTGTTCCCAGTGCTCGTAAAGCGGCTGCTCGATGTCTTGCGGGTTATATGTCTTATCCATTTCGCTTCGTATTTTCGTCGGTCGATGTGGTGACTGAGGGCGGCGTGGCCGTCGTCAAAGAGAAACCCACGCTGCGATAGGCTTTGTAGCGTTCGCGCGCAAGCTGTTTAAGGGAATCTTCGTAAGGAACGAAGTCTACCACTTCATGGAAAGCAGTAGCAAAATCTGCAAATTCAGGCAGGAGGCTTATCAGCAGGTCGCGTGGCGCATTGCCGCGCTTACCCGGCCAGCAAAGCTCCACCGGTGCACCAAATCTCGGGCCTTCACCCGCCAGATTGTGTGGCACAAAATGGTTTGGATCACGCTTCCACAGCGCTTCATCCAGACGCTCGGCCTGTTTTTGATCTTCACAGGCCAGCAGAACACGTTTGCCCATCCGGTAACGTTCGGCGGCGACCTGACAGGCCAGCGCTTCGTGTGAGCTGAGCTCGCCACTTGCATCCGGCGCATCGAGAAGAAAGAAGGTTGCCTGTTTCATGATGAGTTCACTGTGCTGCTGAGAAAAAACAGGGGCGCAACTGGGTGCGCCCGCCTGTGAAGGGTCTGAGGATATTTCCAGACCCTGACTGGAGAATTATACCTTATTTAGCGAATGAATCATTCATCGCCATCAAGGCCAGCGCGGTTCAGCAGGAACTGCGCCAGAAGTGCGACCGGACGACCGGTTGCGCCTTTGTTTTTACCTGAACGCCATGCGGTACCGGCGATGTCCAGATGCGCCCAGCTGTATTTACGGGTGAAGCGCGACAGGAAGCAACCCGCGGTGATTGCACCACCCGGACGGCCACCGATGTTCGCCATATCAGCAAAATTGGAATCCAGCTGTTCCTGATATTCATCCGCCAGCGGCAGACGCCACGCGCGGTCACCGGCCTGTTCGGACGCGCCGATCAGTTCGTGTGCCAGCGGATTGTGGTTCGACAGCAGACCGGTGATGTGATGGCCAAGGGCAATCACGCAGGCGCCGGTCAGCGTGGCGACGTCAATCACCAGCTCAGGATCAAAGCGTTCAACGTAAGTCAGTGCATCGCACAGCACCAGACGGCCTTCTGCGTCGGTATTGAGCACTTCAACGGTCTGGCCGGACATGGTCGTCAGAATATCGCCCGGACGGAACGCCTGACCGCCTGGCATGTTTTCACAGCCTGCGAGCACGCCAATCACGTTGAGCGGCAGATTCAGTTCAGCCACCACGCGCATTGCGCCGTAAACCGCTGCGGCACCGCACATGTCGTACTTCATTTCATCCATATCAGCCGCTGGCTTAATGGAAATACCGCCGGAATCGAAGGTCAGACCTTTACCGACGAGCACGATAGGCTTAGCGTCAGGATTAGGATTTCCTTTATATTCCATCACCGACATCAGTGATTCGTTTTTCGAACCCTGACCTACCGCCAGATACGCATTCATCCCCAGCTCTTTCATCTGCTGTTCGCCGATTACGCGAGTGGTGATGTTGGTGCTGAACGCATCTGCCAGCTGACGGGCCTGCGACGCCAGATACGCGGCGTTACAGATGTTCGGTGGCATATTGCCGAGATCTTTTGCGGCTTTGATACCGGCAGAAACCGCCAGACCATGGGAAATTGCGCGCTCACCGCTGGTCAGTTCACGGCGTGTCGGCACGTTGAAGACCATTTTACGCAGCGGACGGCGAGGTTCGGTTTTATTGCTTTTAAGCTGATCGAAGGTGTAAAGCGATTCTTTGGAGGTCTCGACCGCCTGACGCACTTTCCAGTAAGTATTGCGCCCTTTAACGTGCAGCTCGGTGAGGAAGCAAACGGCCTCCATAGAACCGGTGTCGTTCAGGGTGTTGATCGTTTTCTGGATCACCTGTTTGTACTGGCGCTCATCCAGCTCACGCTCTTTGCCGCAACCAATCAGCAAGATACGTTCGGAAAGGATATTCGGTACATGATGCAGTAACAGGGTCTGGCCCACTTTGCCTTCAAGTTCGCCACGGCGGAGCAGGGCGCTGATGTAGCCATCACTGATTTTATCGAGCTGTTCGGCAATCGGTGACAGGCGGCGAGGTTCGAAAACGCCGACTACAATACAGGCACTGCGTTGTTTTTCCGGGCTACCGCTTTTTACGCTGAACTCCATGCACTCTCCTGAATCTTAAAGACAAGGGCGGGAGGTACGGCTAGAATGAGTCGCCGGAGACACTCTCCCGTCATTGTGTTAACGACCTGTGTTAACCTTAAACGGCGTTAGTTTTTATTTTGGCGGCTATAAGCAAGTTCCTATAGGACACCCCAAATCTCGGTGTTGTAATACTATTTTAGCTGCGAAGGTTGCCATATGATGAGAATAAATGACGGATTAGCGATGAAACTAGCGATTTTCCTTCAAAAAGACAAGTTTTCACAGGCGTATTAAGCGTGATCATCATTAGATATCTGGTTAGGGAAACCTTCAAGAGCCAATTTGCCATTCTGTTCATTTTACTTCTTATCTTCTTCTGTCAGAAGCTGGTCAGAGTGCTTGGAGCAGCGGTCGATGGCGATATCCCAACAAATTTAGTTCTGTCACTTCTGGGGTTAGGTATTCCGGAAATGGCGCAGCTTATTCTTCCACTCAGCCTGTTCCTTGGTCTGCTGATGACGTTCGGCCGGTTATATACCGATAGCGAAATTACCGTCATGCATGCGTGTGGCCTTGGAAAACGCTCACTGGTTATCGCGGCGCTGGTTTTGGCGCTGTTTACGTCATTTTTCGCCGGGATTAATGCCATCTGGCTGAGTCCCTGGTCGTCAAAACATCAGGACGCGGTTCTGGCGGAAGCGAAAGCTAACCCGAGCATGGCGGCGATGGTTGAAGGCCAGTTCCAGCAGGCGCAGAACGGCAATGCGGTTCTGTTTGTCGGCAGTGTAAAAGGGAAAGAATTCCACAACGTTTTCCTCGCGCAGTTACGCCCGAACGGCAACCAGCGACCTTCCGTCGTGGTGGCAGATAAAGGGCACATGTTGCAGCGTGCTGACGGTTCACAACAGGTGATGCTGGATAAAGGCACGCGTTACGAAGGCACCGCATTGTTGCGTGATTTCCGTGTTACGGACTTCACCGATTATCTGGCGGTTATCGGCCATCAGACCGTGCAACTTGACCCGAATCAGTCTGATCAGATGACCATGACGCAGCTCTGGAATTCCAATGAACCGGAAGCCAGTGCAGAGCTGAACTGGCGTTTAACGCTGATCGTTTCCGTGTTTATTATGGCGTTGCTGGTGGTTCCGCTCAGCGTGGTCAACCCGCGTCAGGGCCGCGTTCTGAGTATGCTGCCGGCTATCCTGCTCTATCTGATTTTCTTCCTGCTGCAAACCTCCCTGCGGTCTAACGGCGCGAAGGGCAAGCTGGATCCGTTCCTCTGGATGTGGGGAACGAACCTGCTCTACCTGGCACTGGCACTGGTGCTTAATGCGTGGGATACCTTGCCGGTTCGCAAGATCCGGGCGCGTCTGAGAGGAGTTGCCTGATGTTTGGCGTATTAGACCGTTACATTGGTCGCACTATCTTCAACACCATCATGATGACGTTGTTCATGCTGGTGTCACTTTCCGGCATCATCAAGTTTGTCGATCAGCTGCGTAAAGTCGGGCAGGGAGGCTATTCCGCCGCCGGTGCCGGGTTGTACACCTTGCTTAGCGTGCCAAAAGATATCGAGATTTTCTTCCCGATGGCGGCGTTACTGGGTGCATTGCTTGGCTTAGGTACGCTGGCAACACGCAGCGAACTGGTGGTTATGCAGGCTTCCGGTTTCACCCGTATGCAGATAGCCGCTTCCGTGATGAAAACGGCGATCCCTCTGGTGCTTCTGACCATGGCGATTGGTGAATGGGTGGCGCCGCAGGGCGAACAAATGGCCCGTAATTACCGTGCGCAGGCGATGTACGGCGGTTCGTTGCTATCCACTCAGAACGGTTTATGGGCGAAAGACGGTCACGACTTTATCTACATTGAGCGTGTGGCTGGTGAAAAAGAGCTGACAGGCGTCAACATCTATCACTTCAATGATCAGAACAAATTGCAGTCCGTCCGTTATGCCTCTTCGGCAACCTTTGACGGCGGTGAGTGGAAACTCTCTCAGGTGGATGAGTCTGACCTGACAGATAACCTGCAAATCACCGGTTCTCAGACGCTGACCGGCGTGTGGAAAACGAACCTGACGCCGGACAAACTGGGCGTTGTTGCGCTGGATCCTGACGCATTGTCGATCAGCGGTCTGCACAACTATGTGAAATATCTCAAGCAGAGCGGGCAGGAAGCTAAACGTTATCAGCTGAATATGTGGAGTAAAATCTTCTCGCCACTGTCTGTCGCGGTGATGATGCTGATGGCGCTCTCGTTCATCTTCGGACCTCTGCGCAGTGTGCCGATGGGCGTGCGTGTGGTTACCGGTATTTGCTTCGGTTTCCTGTTCTACGTACTTGACCAGATCTTCGGCCCGTTAAGCCTGGTTTATAACATTCCGCCGATCCTTGGCGCACTGTTACCAAGCGGATTGTTCTTCGTCATCAGTATGTTTTTGCTGCTGAAAAAAAGATAAACTTGCCCGTGCGGATAAACAAAAAGCAGGCCTTTCATGAGCCTGCTTTTTTTACGTCTGAAGATTGTGAGCCGGGCGTTAAATCTCGTTATTACGCACCAGATCCGCCACCAGATCGTTCACACCATCACTCATATTCTTAAACTTGGTCAGTTCACTGCGGGTGACCACCACGAACACGCCGACACCGCGTTGGGGTACCATTGCAACATACGTGATAAAGCCGCCACCGCCGCCGGTTTTCTGAATGATGCGCGGCAGCAACGGCGTTGGCGCCATCGTTACCCAGCCCATTCCCAGTGAATCCGCCATGCCCGGGACATCCATCCCTTTCAGCGAGACCAGATCGGTACGCTTGTAATACATCTTTTGCGCCATTTCAGCCGTGGTGGTGCGCTGCCCGAGGAACTGACGCATCCAGCGGCCCATATCGGCTGGTGTGGAATAAATCCCACCGCTGCCCGCGGCTGCAATGGTGTTAATGCAAGGACTTGGACGCAGACCTTCCATCAGGCGCGAACACTGGCTGGCGTTTGGCGTCAGCGTTGTATCGATCATGCCTAGTGGCTGAGTAATCTGGTCACGCAGCAACTGTGTGTAAGGCTGGTTAGCTGCTTTCGATAACGCATCAGAAAGCAGGTCAAACGCCAGATTGGAGTATGACGCGCGGGCACCCGGCGGCACAGTGAGTTTCGCGACACTCAGCCAGGTCCAGCGATCGCTTTTCGTCGGCCAGGTGAACACGGCACGATGCGCGACACCGCCGGGCTGCTCGCGTGGCAGTCCGCTGGTGTGCGTGGCCAGATTCAGCAGCGTAATCGGATTAGTGCCGCTGTAAGAGGGCACGCGGGCACCGGCCGGAGCGTATTTACGTAGCGGATCGTTAATGCTGACTTTGCCTTGCTGCGCCATTTTCACCAGCACTTCGCTGGTAATGAGTTTGGTCAGCGACGCGATACGTACCACGGAGTCTTCACGCGGACGGATATCGGAACCCGGTTTTGTTTCCCCGAAACTGCGGAAAACCTGCTGATTATTATCAACGACTACCAGCGCCATTCCCATTGCGCCGCTGCCGTAAAAGATGTGTTCTGCATGGTCATCCACGACCTGCGACGCCAGACGCGCATTGGCCTGCGCGTGGCTCCATAAAGGCGTACTGGCGAGGGCCAGCGCGAGGAGCGAAAGTGAGAGTTTTTTCAACAAGCTGGTATCCATCAACAGGGCATAATCTATTCGTGATTTGTATACTAATGCGAAGTTTGATAAACGGCATCGGAAAAACGAAGACAAATCGTAGTTTTTTGTCAGCAAAACCCCTCCGGATTGCGGTTCGTGTCTGTTTTTTCAACACTTAAACCGGACAACACGGGATAACTATTGCGTGACCGGCTGGGCTGGGTATAATGCCCACGTTTTCCGCATACTACTTTCAGTGCCGAAGTGGCGAAATCGGTAGACGCAGTTGATTCAAAATCAACCATCGAAAGATGTGCCGGTTCGATTCCGGCCTTCGGCACCATTAGTATGTAAATAGACCTCAACTGAGGTCTTTTTTTATGTCTAAAATCCAGTCCCCGCAAGGCTCCTCTCGCTTTTTCAGTCAACATAAGTCAACCTGATTCAATCTACATCAACTTACTGATGTGGGTACAATTGTGGGTATATCCCGCTTCGATAATATTTGTACCCACACAGAACCTTTGAAAGGATATTCAACATGGCTCTGAGTGATGTGAAGGTTCGTACAGCCAAGCCTGAAGCTAAAGCTTATAAGCTCACAGATGGCGACGGCATGGTATTGCTGGTTCATCCTAACGGTTCAAAGTACTGGCGCTTACGTTATCGGTTTAATGGTAAGGAGAAGATGCTGGCGCTGGGAATATACCCAGAAGTAACGCTTGCTGATGCCAGGGCGCGACGTGATGAAGCCCGTAAGCAATTAGCTAACGGCATTGACCCTAGTGATAAAAAGAAAACAGATAAGATCGAGCAAGCTGAAACTCGAACATTCAAAGAAGTTGCGATTGAATGGCATGCTACGAATAAGAAGTGGTCGAAGGATCATAGCGCTCGAGTTTTGAAAACACTGGAAGTGAAGTGGTTTACTGAACTCGTGTCACCACCAACGATCCCGCCGGCCAATCCGCCTGCAAGCGTAGCCAATGCGGTCACAGTTTGTTTTTCCTGCTCCGTCAATTGCTCCACGCTACGGTCGCCATAAAGTTGAGTTTTAATGTACTCAGCTCCCGCTGCTGATATTCCAGCGCCAGATGCCCCTGCTAGTGCATTGCCACCTTGTAACTCAGCAGATACAGCCCCTAGTACTATATGTGCCATCACTCGACTTTCTTCATCCGGCGCCACTTTCTTAATCACCTCCGCCAGATACGGTGCGGCACCTCCGGCAAGGGCCGCTTTGATATCACCGCCCGCCAGCCCCTGTATTGCCGCCGTCGCCGCTGACAGACCCTGCTGCAGCGCGCTGCCCGTCCCGTATTTCGCCATCTCTGTTTTATAGACGTCTGTCTTGCGCAGCTCCTCAGCTGTCATATCAGGGGGCGCTTTCTTCGCCTCGCTCAGCCCGTTCAGGTCACCCTGCGTCCGCGCAATGTCCATCGCCTGAACACCAATTTCCCCAATCAGCTGCGCCTCTTTTAGCCGGTTCTGCTCCTTCTCTTTATCAAAGATAGGGGAGAGGGTCTGGTTGGCGTGCTCGACGTCGCGGCTCAGCTCACCCACGTCCTGCTTCTGGCTGTCCTTATCGCGGATTGTTATCGTGCCTTCACTCACCGCTGATTTCGTTGTTGAGCTATCGCTTCCGCTGCCGTTAACGCCCACCAGCAGGCCGTTGGCCATATTCCCCACGAACTGCCCGCCGATGTTTCCACCCGAGCTAATCCCAACGCTATGATGTTCGACTTCATATTCGGCGCTGTTGTGGATATCGCTGAATCCTAACGTGCCGGTGTCGAGTTTGTTCAGGCTGGTATCCGCCGTCGAGCCGATAACCGCACCGTTGAGCTGCGTATGCTCACCGACGGTGATATCAAAGCCACCCTTACCGGCGAAGATACCTGTCTGCTCCTGCACACTCTCGTACGTGCTGTGCATTTTGTCCCGGCTCAGGTTAAGCGAACCGCTGCCGCCGCTCATGCTCACACTGCCGCCCGCGCTGGCGTTCTGCTGCTTCGAGTCGTGCGAAATATTGTCGGCGCCACTGTCTTCAAAGGTGGCTGGATAGCTGTATTTACGACAGATGCGGTAAAACTGCGCCATCATCCGGTGGTTGAAGATATCCAGAAACGCTTCCATGGCGTCATGGCTATCACGTCGTTGAGTGATGTCATCGATCTAGCTGGTCGGCAGTGGTGAATCGATGCCGTAAAACCCCATAAAAGAGGTGCGCACCTCGTTCCTGGTCCATTTTTTAATTAATATCAAAAAACCAAAAGATTAAACCAGTAGGGATGCCTAACAGGCTAATTTTCAATATTGTAACTATTTCTGTACGACCAAAAGGGAAAGGTTTCTCGAAATCCCAAATTAACCAACCTTTAAGTAAGTAAGAGAATAAACCTAAAATAATCAAGGTGATGCTGGTTATTAAACACACTATAAATAACCTCCAAAGTTGTCTATTAAGATTATTTAGAGGCATCATTTCCTCCTTGAGGAATTTTGTTTAATCCATCACCAACCACACCGGAAGTAAATGAATCACCCGCATTACCGATTATCGATGGAATAGAACTCTGAGGTGCGGGTTTGGTAATTGTCCATACGCCAGTTGGCACCCACTCATATTGTTTTGACACTGGATTCAAAATCTTATCCGCTGGAACCTTGATTATATTACCGGCAGCATAGCCAGCCCCGGTACCAGCCTTACTCACTAACGCCGCCATGAATGGATCATCACCTTTAATTTCAGCCTGATAATAGCCACCGGCAGTGTTCCATGTCATTACCGGATTATAACCTTTACCAGCGGTAATAGCCCCAATAACACCAGAACCAATCAAGTCTGACAGGTTTACTTTTCCAGTTGTACCATATTGAATGCCAGCCCCCAATCCAACACCTACAGCGAAAAGTTGCTCTTTAGTGTTATTCACAGCATTAGTAATAATTGCTTTCCCGCCCATTACCGCTATCGGCCAAGAAGTTGGGGTCATTACCACATCCATAACCCGATCACCTGTCGTGATATTATCCTTAAGGAATTTTAGATCCGAGCCGTTAAGATATTTCACAATCGCAGCCGCATCAGGATCTTTCAATTTCTCATTCAACCTTACCTGATGCTCATTAGCATCCAAGGCCACGTTAGTGTCTGCTTGGATCAGTTCTTCCCAGGTTATACAAGCAACACCGCCACCGGTGCAGGCTTCAACCAATTCCTTACTATTTTTATTACTGATGTTGATGTATTTCTCGACAACCTTATTGCAGTTACTACCAGAGGCTTTACAATCTTGCATTTCTTGATCAAGCTGACGAGACTCTTTTTCGCTCAGATAATTATTCTCAACTGTCATCTTACCCGCCTGAGCCGCAGCGACAGTATCAGCACTGCTGTCGCCAACCAAGCCACCCGCAAGGCCCGCTGCCAGTGTCGCCAGCGCGCTAACCGTTTGTTTTTCGGTTTCGCTCAGATCTTTGACATTTTTGTTGTAAATCTGGCTGGCGAGCATGCCCGCCATTTCAGCCGTGGCAGCCCCCGCAGCACCCACCAATTCGTTATTCCCTTGAGCGGCAGCGAGTGCGGCGTTCACGGCAGCATGTGCCAGAACTTTACCTGTATCGTCAAGGCCGCTGCTGCCGATAATGTTCGCAATGTAAGGTGCAGCTCCACCTGCTGCCGCCTTGGCGATATCACCGCCCGCCAGCCCCTGTACCACAGCGGTAGCCGCCTGGAGCGCCTGCTGAACCTTACCGCCCGTTCCGAATCCGCTGTCGGTGAAGGCCTGATTGTAGGAATTCTGGTAAGCCTGACTGCTGATATCGTCGGTGGTGGGCTCTTTGCCCCGGTTTGCTTTCCGCCACTCTGCTTCCGCCGTTTTCAGCTGGTCCGGTGAGACATCCTTCATTTTCTCATTTGCGGCTTTCGTCGCTATTATCTGCCCCTGTGTCCGCGCAATATCCATTGTCTGATTGCCGATTTCCCCAATCAGCTGCGCCTCTTTCAGCCGGTTCTGCTCCTTCTCTTTATCAAAAAAGGTAAGTGGCTGGAAGAGATAGAGTTAGCACCGGACAAGACTTGAGTATTACGGCTGAGAACGGGTGTTTGTTTATCAGGGTTGCGGTGAACGTCTGAGGCTGTAAAACAAAATCCCGCTGCTGAGGGCGGGATTTTTTGCTCTATAGAATACCGAACCTACGCATGCACCACATCGAGCCACCCGATATAGTTCCTATTACTAAACCTATCTTTAAGGCATACAAAAAATCGCTAAAGCTATAGCTGAAGGCTAAGCCTTCCTTCAGTTGATAGATATATGCCGCCGTTATCTGAATGATGGTGACTAAAATAAACATCGATAATGATGCAACGCAGATAAGCAACAGGAGCATGCTTAAGGTCATTAAGCTTTTCATTTGCCCGCCTTTTTCTCATCAAGTTTTTGAATGATATTAGAAGTTGCTTCAGACACTCCAGTACCCCACATCCCACCCCAAATCCCAGGATATGGACTCAATTTCACATCTGAGTTGATAAACGCCCCCGCATAAATCGGTTCATCCATGTATTTCAGAGCGTTCTGACTCACTGACATACCGATCTTTCTCTCGATCTCTTTCTTCATCAGTTGACTGGTAATGCCTGCACTGACCCCATACCCGAATGTTGACCCCAAAACGGCCCCTGTAATTGAGCCCGTAGGATCTTTACCATCCAGCGTACTGGATATATAGGCCGTCCCGGCGCTTATTCCTACCGTCGGCACTAAGCTTGCACCCGCAGACTTCCATCCACCAATACTGGCAATTAAGAAGTTCTGATAGCTAAACGGATCATCTGATAGTAACTGACTAGTTGCATTCGCCGCCCCACTGAGCCCTGTACTGATAACTTTAGTCGCCATACTCGCAGCACCACCCATCATTGATGTTCCTGCTGTGACCGCAAGGAAAGTATAGGATTTCTCAAGTTCATCTTTTTGACGACATGCACTAGGATCACCGGCGCTGCAACCATTAAGAGCCTTCCCATACTGCTCAGAAAGTACCCGTACCTGTTGGTCTGTCGACGGATTGTCAGCCCAGTTAAAGTTCGCTTCATTTTGAGCAGCTTTTCCACCATCCATCGCTGAACTCGTGTCACCACCAACGATCCCGCCGGCCAATCCGCCTGCAAGCGTAGCCAATGCGGTCACAGTTTGTTTTTCCTGCTCCGTCAATTGATCAACGCTACGGTCGCCATAAAGCTGAGTTCTAATGTACTCAGCTCCCGCTGCTGATATTCCAGCGCCAGATGCCCCTGCTAGTGCATTGCCACCTTGTAACTCAGCAGATACAGCCCCTAGTACTATATGTGCCATCACTCGACTTTCTTCATCCGGCGCCACTTTCTTAATCACCTCCGCCAGATACGGTGCGGCACCTCCGGCAAGGGCCGCTTTGATATCACCGCCCGCCAGCCCCTGTATTGCCGCCGTCGCCGCTGACAGACCCTGCTGCAGCGCGCTGCCCGTCCCGTATTTCGCCATCTCTGTTTTATAAACGTCTGTCTTGCGCAGCTCCTCAGCTGTCATATCAGGGTGCGCTTTCTTCGCCTCGCTCAGCCCGTTCAGGTCACCCTGCGTCCGCGCAATGTCCATCGCCTGAACACCAATTTCCCCAATCAGCTGCGCCTCTTTCAGCCGGTTCTGCTCCTTCTCTTTATCAAAGATAGGGGAGAGAGTCTGGTTGGCGTGCTCGACGTCACGGCTCAGGTTACCCACGTCCTGCTTCTGATTGTCCTTATCGCGGATTGTTATCGTGCCTTCACTCATCGCCGATTTCGTTGTTGAGCTATCGCTTCCGCTGCCGTTAACGCCCACCAGCAGGCCGTTGGCCATATTCCCCACGAACTGTCCGCCGATGTTGCCACCCGAGCTAATCCCCACGCTTTGGTGTTCGACTTCATATTCGGCGCTGTTGTGGATATCGCTGAATCCTAACGTGCCGGTGTCGAGTTTGTTCAGGCTGGTATCCGCCGTCGAGCCAATAACCGCACCGTTGAGCTGCGTATGTTCACCGACGGTGATATCAAAGCCGCCCTTGCCGGCGAAGATACCTGTCTGCTCCTGCACACTCTCGTATGTGCTGTGCATTTTGTCCCGGCTCAGGTTCACTGAACCGCTGCCGCCGCTCATGCTCACACTGCCGCCCGCGCTGGCGTTCTGCTGCTTCGAATCGTAGTTGTCGGTATCCTGCTCGCTGGTCAGGGTCAGGTTACGCCCCACGTCCATCGTGACTTTTTCGCCACTGACCTGTGCGCCGGTCAGCGTCGTGTCGCGGCCGCTGCTGATGGTCAGGTTATTCCCTGCATTGACGGTGGTTTCATTATGACTGGTGCCGTTGCCGGTCTCAGATCCTTTGCCTTTATTGGCGCTGGCGTTCAGGGATAATCCATTCGCCCCCTGACCGAAGTTGATGCCCACGCCCACTGATGCCCCGTGGCTTTCATTTTTGCCTTCAAGCGTCTGGCTGTTCAGCCCGGAGTAAAGGTTCACGTCCCGCGCTGCACTCAGGCCGACATCTTTACCGGCCTGTAACTGGCTGCCCTGAACGTTAATATCGGTTCCGGTCGCGTGAATGTTAAGGTTATTGCCTGCCGTAAGCTGGCTGCCCTGACTCTGATTCTGCGTGCTGGTCTGCGTTGATTTAGACGACTGGCTGCCGTACGAAAGGTTGACGCCTATCATGCTGCCTTCACTGCCGCCCGCTTCGGCCAGAGACGCCGCCTGTGCGGCCTGCACGCCGCTGAGTGCCGATTTCATTCCCCGCAGGGCGGCCAGACGACCGCTGCTTTCCGTACTGGCATCGTTGGCGCTCGACACCGCCGTATTAATCGCGCTGCCCACCGTACCGGACAGGGCCAGCGTCAGGCCGCTCTGTTTTTGTTCCACCGTATGCGTCTGCGAACTTTGGTTATCTGCCGCCAGAATGTTCACGTCTTTACCGGTCAGGTTCAGGTCTTTTCCTGCCAGCACGTCTGAGCCTTTCACGGTCAGGCCGTTGCCCGCCGTCAGATTAACATTGCCCTGCGTGCTGCCGACGGTGCTGCCCGTGCTGCTCAGGGTTTTGCCATCGTCGGTGGTTTTCAGGCTATTGGTTCCGATACTGAAGCCAATGCCACCGGTGCCGGAAAGGCCCGATTTTTTCTCGCTGTAAAGGTGTGATTCTTGCTGCTCAGTGGTGGCGGACAGAATGTTGAGGTTGTTTCCGGCAGTAAGACTGACATCCTGCGTACCGACCACGTTGCTGCCGGTGACGGTCAGGTCATGCCCGGCCTTCACATTTACGCTGTCACTGCTCAGCTGGCTACCGCTGGCGGTCTGGTTATTGAAGCTGTCCCGCACTTCGGTGGTGGTTTTCGAGCCCAGGCTGCTGCTGCCGGTCGCTTTATAATGCTGATCGAAGGTCTCAGTATCGGTGCCGTGCTGAATGCTGATGTCATTGCCTGCGGCCACGCTGAGCTGCTGGCCGGCGGAGATATTACCTGCCCTCACATTCACATTATTTCCGGCGACCATTTGTACATCACCCGCGCCAATCACGTCACTGCCAACCTGCTGGCTGCTGGACTGGTGCAGCCAGTTATCTCCCCAGTTGAGGTTATCCGTGCTGCCGGTGGTCACCGTGTTCAGATTGAGGTCACGGCCTGCCACAACGGACGTCATGCCGCCATCGCCACTATTGATAACCTGCGCACCCGTCAGATTGATATCGCGACCGGCCTGCAAAGCGAGGGTGCCATCCGGTTGCTGAACGTAGAAACCGGCTACGCGGTCAATGGTGTTGCGGGCAAAGTCGCCACCGGCACTCTCTGCGCTGCGCGTGGTGGTGAGGGCGTTAATGTCCCGACCGGCAAGAACGGACAGACTCTCGTTGCCCGAGAACATGCCGCCCACGTTGTTGATGTCCGTACGCGCCTGCACGGCGACATCATTCCCCTGGATAAGCCCACCCAGATTATTGATATTGTCGGCCAGGATTTGGGTGTTTTGCTGCCCGGTGATACGCCCGCTGTTGGTCAGGTCGCCGCTCAGATTCAGACTGACATTTTTACCGGCCAGCAGTGCGCCGCTGCCATCCACATCACCGGCATGAACCATGGCGTACACCTGCGGTACCAGCACCTGTTGCATGCTGCCATCGGCAAGACGGACGGTTTGCGCGACCAGCCAGACCATATCGCCGGTCATATGACTCATCTGTTCGGCGGTCAGCGCCACGCCCAGCGTCAGGTTATATTTCTGACCAAAGACGATGCCTTCATTCATCAACGCTTTGTACTGTTCTTC
This sequence comes from Rahnella sp. BCC 1045, assembly GCF_019049615.1. Classification (NCBI taxonomy): domain Bacteria; kingdom Pseudomonadati; phylum Pseudomonadota; class Gammaproteobacteria; order Enterobacterales; family Yersiniaceae; genus Rahnella; species Rahnella sp. BCC 1045. The sequence goes on from NZ_JAFMOZ010000142.1 coordinate 21,582, forward strand.
ATCACTCTGCGCGCCATTAAGATAGCGCTGTCCCGTCAGGGCAATAACCTGTTCGCGGATAAGCCGCTGCTCGTAATACCCGTCGCCCAGACGTTTAAGTACATTGTCGGTATTGCGGCTAAAGGCGTCCATCATGTAGTCGGAGCCCAGCCATTTTTTCTGGTCAGTAAAGCGCGGATCGGTTTCCACCAGGTAAGGGCTGGTACTTTCCGGATGCGTCCGGAACAGGCTGTTATCCGGCAGGCGGGTGTTTGGCCCGATGGCGCGAACAACGCTTTCCGAACTCCCGGTTTTCACTTCGAATGTTTTACCGGCGGGCAGGGTAATCGCGCCTGGTATGACCGTGATTAAACTGCCCGCATTAGGCCCCGAATTGGGCAGAATATTCAGGCTGTCTGCGCGTTGAATATTACCGTTAATATCACCGTTCTGGTGATCTGCAATGCTCAAACCACTGCCTTGCCCCTGAGTATATTCCTGCACCGTGCTGGGTTTAAGGGTGATGGCCTGGATCACCGTCGGCGGCACGTAATCTCTCGTGTCAACGTTTGAAGAATCGCCGCCTTTGCTTTGATGACGGGAATAGAAAACGGCTTTACCCACATCGTTGGTCTGCCGGTTGGCTTCGACCTCCACGTTATTGACGGTGGTTCCCTGAAGTGCCAGTGCACCACCGGCCACAATCTGGCTCTTGTCGTTGAGTACATCATTGGCATTGATGCTGAGGTTGCCACCCGCAATAATCTTCGCCGGGTCTGTTTCTTTGACCCGGTCTTCCGTGATGGTGCGGGTGTAAGCGTAATGAGTGAAGCGGTCACCGTCGGTGGTGTGACAGATAACGCCTTCAATACAAAGAATATTGACCTCATCCTGATAGATGTAGATGGTGTAATCTTTGTCGTTATAGCGCACGCCATTTTTCAGACGAGAGACCTCATACTCAGAAATGTCTTCCTGAGAAACCCGTACATTCTCCAGTGAGAAGTGGTCATTGATATTGTTAATGCTGGCAATGTTCAGCGCCATATCCCCCGCAGATTCGAGGGTCGCGCTGTGGTTGTTCAGCGTCGTGGCCTGACCGGTGGCCTGCCAGTCACCATTGAGCGCGCCGCCGACGGCCATCAGACCGTCGCTGTAGATCAGTGCGTGATCGCGGTTATTGATGGTCGTCGCGCCGATATCCAGCCGCTGCCGTGCCGCAATAGTCGCTGCCTGCCCATTCTCCGCCAGGTTGTTCAGCGTGCCGGTGCCAATGGCCAGCGCGTCACCGTAGATGCGCCCGCTGCCAATATTACTGACGGTCTGCCCGTTGATGCGGGTGTAAAAACCGTCAATAAGCCCGTAATTGGTGACCGTTTGCGCCGCATTCACCTGCGTGGTGCCTGCGTTGATTTCTGCTGCCGCGCCATTGAAGATGTTGTTTGCCGACAAGGTGAGGGTGCTGCCAGCCTGGATTAATGACTGGTTGGTCAGATTGCCTTGTGTCGTCAGACTCAGATTGTTGTTGGCCTGGAGGCTGCCGGTGTTGAGAAAGTCCTGCGCCAGATTGAGCGTCAGGTCGCCCAGCGATAAAAGTTTACCGTCTCCGGTCATTGCGTCGCCGGACAGGCGGATAAGTTTGCCCGCCTCAATATTCCCGGCGCTGTTAATAATTTGCTGAGCCTGTCCGTCCAGATTGTTTTGCGAACTGAGCAGGCCGGTGCTGTTATTGAATACGCCGCCGAGGTTCAGATTAAGGCCGTCGTCGGCCAGCATTTGCCCGTTACTGTTGTCCAGATCGGTGCCATTGAGAGTCAGCGTGTTGCCCTGGATCCCCAGACCGGCGGCGCGGGTATTTTGATTGAGCGCCTGTACTGCGTTGAGGGTGACATTGGCTGCACCGTGGATGAGGCCTGCACCGTTATCAATCACCGATTGCGCCGCGCTGAGGACCATATCCCCCAGTGACTGGATTTGCCCCTGCTGGTTATTAATGTTGCCTGCCGTAAGACTCAGCGCACGTTTGCTGGCAACTTGCCCCTGCTGGCTGTTATCGAATGCGGCAGTGGTGAGTGACATTGCACCGCCGGATGCCAGCAATCCCTGTTGGTTATTCAGGCTGGCACTATCGAGACTCAGTGTGTCCTGCGCGCTCAGCGTGCCGCCAAGATTGGTCAGCGCAAAACCCTGTGTATTCCACTGTAATTTTTGCCCGGACTGTAATGTGCCCCATTGATTGTCCAGCGCGTGGCTCATGGCAACGATATCGCCCAGCGCCACAATCTGCCCCTGCTGATTATTTACTTTTTCCGCACTGAGGGTCATTTGCCCGTTGCCAATCATCGCGCCTTGCTGGTTGTCCAGCGCACCGGCTTTTACGGTCAGATTGCCCTGACTGGTGATGCCGCCCGTGCTGCCGCTGCGGTTGTTACTCAGGGTTGCCCCCTGCGTATCCATCAGCAGATTTTTAGCGCTCTGAATAAGCCCGCCATCGTTGTTTTGCAGGCCGCGGTTGGTCAGTGAAAGATCGCCCAGTGCGGAGATTTGACCGCCATCATTATTGAGCAACGACGTTTGCAGCGAGATATCGCCGCCAGCCACAACTTTGCCACTCTGATTGTCGAATTCGTCGCTGTCTGCCGACAGCGGCCCCTTGGCGACAATTTGCCCCGATGATGTGTTATCGATGCGCTGGCCGTGGGTATTCAGCGTTAATGCTTCGCCGGATTGCACCAGACCGCCCTGATTGTTCAGCGCGCCGCTGCTCAGGGAAATGGTCTTATCGGCCAGCCATTTGCCCGCCTGATTATTCAGATTGCCGGTGGAGGCCGTCAGCGATTGCGCCGCAATTTGTCCGTTGTGGTTATCGATATCACCCGTCACGAGGTTCATGCTGCCCGCGCTGATGATGCCACCCTGAGCACCGCTGTCAGCATTAAGTAAGGCTGCGCCCCGGCTATTGAGATTTAACTCAGCCCCTGACTGGATCAGGCCGCCGCGGTTATCCACTGCGCCGCTCAGTGAGGTTAAATCCCCTCCGGCGGCAATAATGCCAGCGCGGTTGTTGAGTGTGTCTCTGAGCATCAGTTGCAGGTTATTTTGGTCAGCTGCAATCAGCTGTCCCTGCTGGTTATTCAGTTGCGCGGCGCTAAGCGACAATGCGCCTTTTGAGGTGACAGCACCACCCGGGTTATCGAACAGTCCGGTGACGTTCAGATTCATCGGCCCGCTGCCGCTTTGCGTCATCTGACCTGAGTGGTGTGAAACCGTACCGGCATTCAGTGTAATTCCTGCTGCCTGCGTCACCGCATTATCAAGGTTCAGGGCCGAACCGTTCAGGCCTAATGCACCGTTGCTGACCAACGTGCCCTGTGCGCCGTCCATCTGGCCGGTATTCACCGTAAGCTGGCCGTCTCCGGCATGTAAAATTGTCCCCTGCTGGTTTTCCAGCGTGGCGCTGGTTAAGGTCAGATTTTTGCTGTTACTGGCGAGTGTGCCTTCACGGTTGTTAATCCCCCCGGCATGAGAGAGTTGCAGGTCCTGTTGCCCCAGCTGCTGCACCGTGCCTTTCTGGTTCGAAAGGCGGTTCGCAGTCAGGCTAAGCTGGTCGGCGGCAATTTTCCCGCCGTCATTGTTGAGCGTTCCCCGCGTGCTGGCTGTCAGCTGATGTGTGGCGGAAAGATTGGCGTTTGCTGTGCTGATATCACCGGTGCTGGCCTGCAATGCAATCGTGTCGCCATAGGTCTGGCTACCGCTGAGATCAACAGACGTGGCACTGGCGTTCAGCTGTCCACCGGCCATATTTTGCCCGCCGGCCTTTAATTCACCACGGCTGGTCAGCGTTACATTCCCGGACGATGCCAGTTTGCCGTCGCTGGCAACACCGGCCGCGAGCACGCTCTGTGCGCCGCTGTTAATATTGCCTGCCGAAATGCGGGTGTCTGCGCCTGCGGCAATAAGGCCGGTGTTACTGAGGCTTGCCTGGCTTGTGATATCCGTATTGCCCGCTGCATAAACTTTGCCCTGGTTATCCACCGCCGCCGTTGCGGCCAGCTGTATATTTTGCGACGCATTGATGGTGCCGCTGTTGGTCAGCGTGCCGTCGGCATTGACCACCACATCACCGGCCGACGCGCCCAGCGCTCCGGCATTGTGAACGCCGACGCCGGATTCCGTCCCCATCAGGCGAATTTTGTTGGCGTACATGCCGCCAAGCTGCGAGACATCAACCGCAAGCGATGGGCGGACGCTGCCGTCATCCGCTTTTTTATCAATGCGCTGGTGCGCAGCATCGACCTGATTACGCCCGGTCGTCACGTTCAGTTCCTTCGCCCAGATACCGGCGTTCACTTTGACGGCGCGTGAAATTAGATCGGTGCTGTCCTGCTGGCTGCTGTCCAGCCCGTTGCCCTGAATAACAATTTCGCCCCGGTCAACGTTGTAGCCTGTCAACTGACCATTATTCATCTGTGCCTGACCGGTAGTCAGCGTGGCACGGTTGGCGTTAATAAAACCGCAGCCGTTACAGGTGATACCCGACGGGTTGGCAATCACCACCTGCGCCTTTCGCCCGGCGACTTCAATAAAACCGTTGAGCTGGCTGGGGTCGCGTGCATTCACTTCATTGAGAATGACCTTCGCTTCGTCCTTTGCCAGCCACGGGTTGCCGTTAACCATTCCGGCAATTTGTGTTTGGGTGTTGCCGTGTGAGTTATTGAGCACCACGCCTTTTTTATCCACATCGAACTGGCTGTAAACGTTGCGCGAAACACCGGCTGCGCTGGGGGTCTGGATATTCACCTGCGGGGTGCCGTTGGCGCTGTTAATAATGGTCGGTTGCTGGCCGCCCGGCGCACTGCCATCAGCGACGATTCCCGCCTGCACCGGCTGGACAGCCCCCAGCGCCAGCAGCAAGGCAAAACTCACGCCATGAACTTTACCCACCAGCTGGCTGAGGGTATGACCGGTCCCGGATGAGGACGACGATGCGCCCGCCCGGCCTGCGCCGGCAATATCCGCCACGACCATCAGCAGGCCACGCGCTTTGTTGAAAACAATACGGTAGAGATTCTTATTCATGACAGCGTCCTTACTGGCATTTCGATAACAGGGACAGACAGCGGATGTACATCACGCCAGGCTCTGGCCTGCTGATGACTGACACGGTCGCCTTTGAAATTGATGACCCGCTGGCCTTTTTCAGCCCCGCGGTGATAGAGCGCCCGGAAGCAGCATTCGGGAAAAAGGGTATTGCAGACCAGGCGACGCATAGCCATCGTGTCGCCAAAAGGCGCGATCCAGTCACGGATCCACATTCGTTCGCCGCTGGCCCAGTCACGATCCTGCACGCTGATCGCCGGTTGTGTCAGGTAGCGCTGTTCGGCGATGTCGTCCAGCCACATCCAGCTGAGGAAAAACAGCGGCGTCGCGTCGCGGCTGACTAAGGCATATTGCTGCCTTTTAATAATGGGCAGAAGCACTGTTGGCAGCGCATGCAGAGGCAAGTCACGATGCTGAGCCGAGTGCATCCATAACCAGACGGCGGCACCCAAAACTTCAGCTTCACTCATATCCCCACCAACGATCATGGGTGAATGAACTTCATAAGACCCAATTTGCATCCCTGCCTCTCAATACTGCCAGTTGAGGTTAAAGCCCAGCGAAACCGGATCGGTGCTAAAGCCGTCAGGTTTGGAGAACGGCACGGCGGCAAACAGGTCATAGCCTGTTTTAAATGCTGAACCGTGAATACCGATAGCGCCCCCGGCCAGGTGGTTGCCCACCAGATATTGCGTGCCGTTTCCGCCCACTTCGCCGTAGTCAACGCCCAGATAAAGCTCCTGTGCCGGAACCGGCGTAGCCCAGGCGATATCATTGCGAACAAACCAGCCGCGGTCGGCGTTCAGCGTGCGTTCGCCGTCAAAACCGCGCACTGTCCAGCGGTTACCGATAGCAAACTGATCCTGCGGCGTCAGCGGCGTATTGCTGAACTGGCGCTGGTACTGCACGTTGTAATGGAATTTTTGGTTAGCCAGCGCGAAAGGAATGTCGAGCTGAGACGAAATCTGTACGATTTTGCTCAGTGCCGTGGCGTCGCCGAAACTCTCCTCCGGCGCAGGCATTGCACCGAACCAGCGGGTGCCCCGCTGATAGCTGATGCCCGCATCCAGGGTGGCCTGAGCAATATAGTGACGATGTTGCAGGCCGACGCGCCATCCGGCAGTGCGGCGGCGCTGCACTTCAACTTCCGTATCATCAATGTAATTTTTTGATTCGCGGGCCAGCACATCGTAAGTCAGGGTGGTTTTCTGGCTACCGTTACGATGCAGAACACGGCTGACCTGAAAATCGACGTTGTTGCTTTTACCGCTGTAGCGGTAATCACTGTTCAGACCGGCCACCGTCTGGTGGTAGTCATAGCTGTTGGCTGTGAGGCCAAACATCCAGTATCCGAAAGGTACGGAATAGTGACCTGTGATGTTATCCGAGCCTTTTCCGCCTTTACTTTCCAGACTGCTGCTGCCGGAGAGATAGAACAAATCGCTGAGTGAAAAAGGGTTATCCAGCGACAGCGTCAGACCGCCCTGATAACGCCCGGTGCTGCGGGTACCGGAATCATCCAGTGAAGCACCCACCCTCCACATGCGCTGCTGTTGCCAGTGCAAGGCAATATCACTCTCCCCCGGCTGACTGCCGGGTAAAATTTCCATGTTGGCTTGCACCGTAGGCAGCCGTTGTAAATTCTCCAGCCCCTGTTCGATATCGCGCAGATCTAAAAGCTGGCCTTCATGGGCGGGAAACGCACTGTACAACGTAATGTAGTGACCGCTGTCCGGCGTCAGTTTTACCTGGCGGACTTTACCCGGCACCACGGTCAGTTTGAGTTCGCCACTGTTGAGATCCTGCTGCGGAGCCAGCACGCGGGTCGTGATGTAGCCGTGATCCACCAGGAGGTTTTGCAACGTGCTCATCAGCAGGTTGATGCCTTTCCCGCCCAGACAGTGGCCCAGCGCCTGATTACTGATGTGTTGTAACGGCAACCAGTGCGGCAGGGCGTCTGTGCCCGAAAGGGTGACCTGCGAAATTGTAAAGCACGGAGTTTCCTGCGGGAAAATGATGCGACCAAAACTCCCCGAAGGCGGAGAAAGGCGAACGTCAGGCGCGTTGGGGGTCAGGCGTTGCTCTAATGCCCGCTGCTGTTCCTGCTGATGAATAAGCTGCCGGTCACCGGCGGTGAGGGCGCGTTCAGGGTTATTTCCCGCAGCATTTGGCACCGCTGAATTCATCAGAGGTGTAGGACCCTCAGGGGCGGCAAACAAAGGCAATGACCATAGCGCCAGCAGGGCAAAACAGGGGCGGCAACGCGCCAGATGAGCGGGGTAAATCACAACATATCCTTATGTATGGAACGCAAAAACATCCCTTTTTATGTCTTACTTATTTTCATAAATTTACACTTTACGTACAAAATATCAATTAAATGGTCAGGGACTATACAAAAAAATTCAAAATTAAGATTAGTCACCCTGTATCCCTTTTTGCGAATACATGACACCACAACGATCCTTAACTATTTGAGCGCTAAGGGTTATGAAAAGGAGCCGCCGTGAAGTCGGAGAATTTAAACCGGAATATGATATTTTCCTGACACGGATTTTATGCATCCCGAAGTCAGTCCGTTATGGCGTGATGATTTCTCCGGGCTGCCGCCGGTGTATATCATTACAGCCGAATACGATCCGTTATGCGATGAAGGTGAAATGTTGTTTACCCGACTGACGGAACAGGGCGTCAGCTGCACAGCGCAGCGTTATCCGGGCGTTATCCACGGTTTTTTCCAGCTTGGCGGAATCAGCCAGACGGCGCGAAATGCCATGCGCGATATCGCAGCCCGCCTCAGCACTCTGTAAGCCATGAATTTTCAGACAAAAAAAAGCGGCCTGTCAGGCCGCTGAAGACACAGGGAATCAAACAAATGGAACAAGCGCATTAGATTTTAAAACAGTTAACCTTTCACCCCGCCTGCCGTCAGGCCGCCGACCAGCCAGCGTTGGGCTATCAGGAACACTGCCGTAATCGGGATGGCAGACAGAATTGCGGCAGCCGCGAAGTCGCCCCACAGGTAGTTTTGCGGGTTGAGATACTGCTGCATACCCACCGCCAGGGTGTAGCTGTTCACGTCGCGCAGTAACAGCGATGCTACCGGCACTTCGGTAATCGCTGCGATGAATGACAGAATAAAGACCACTGCCAGAATCGGCACCGACAGCGGCAGCAGCACCAGGCGGAAGGCCTGCCACGGAGTGGCACCGTCGAGTGAGGCGGCTTCTTCCAGCGAGCCGTCGATGGTTTCGAAATACCCTTTGATGGTCCAGACGTGCAATGCGATGCCGCCCATATACGCGAAGATCACGCCGCCGTGGGTGTTCAGCCCGAGGAACGGCACGTACATGCCGAGGCGGTCGAAAAGGGCGTATAACGCCACCAGAGAAAGGACCGCCGGGAACATCTGGAAGATCAGCATCCCTTTAAGCAGCGAGCTTTTACCGCGGAATTTCATACGGGCAAAGGCGTAGGCGCAGGTAGTGGAAAGCGCCACGATCCCGACGGCGGTGATCCCGGCGATCTTGATCGAGTTCCACAACCACAGCATCACAGGGAAGGGCGGCGGCGTAATGCTGCCGTCACTGTTGGTCACTGCAATTCCCAGCGCCAGTTTCCAGTGATCCCACGAGACCTGATCGGGGATCAGGCTGCCGGTGGCGAAGTTACCCGGCCGCAGCGAGATGGCGAACACCATCAGCAGCGGGAACAGGATCAGCGCCAGAAAGCACAGCAGCAAAAGATGCGTCACCAGTAATCTGACTTTTTGCGACTTAGGCTTAACCATTGGCATTTTCTGTTTCTCCTCAGTCGAATTTCATGCGTGAAGCTTTCAGGTTCACGATAGCCAGCGCGCCTACCAGCAGGAAGATCAGCGTGGCAATCGCCGCCGCCAGCCCGAAGTCCTGCCCGCCGCCACCTTCGAAGGCGATGCGGTAGGTATAACTGACCAGCAAATCGGTGTGTCCGGCCGGTGTGGTGGTGCCGAGCATGTCCGGGCCGCCGTTGGTCAGCAGCTGGATCAGCACGAAGTTATTAAAGTTAAAGGCAAAACTGGCGATCATCAGCGGCGTCAGCGGCTTGATTAACAGCGGCAGCGTGATGCGGAAAAAATTCTGCATCGGCGTGGCACCGTCCATTGCCGACGCCTCATAAAGGTCGTCAGGAATGGCTTTCAGCAGGCCCATGCACAGGATCATCATGTACGGATAACCGAGCCAGGTGTTGACGATAATGATCATGCTTTTGGCGGTCATCGGATCGCTGAACCACGCCGGTTTGATACCAAACAACGCGCTGAGCATCAGGTTGATTTCCCCGAAGCTCTGGTTGAATAACCCTTTGAAAATCAGTATCGAAATAAAAGCCGGAACCGCATAGGGCAGGATCAGCAGGATGCGGTACGCTGCTTTGCCTTTAAGCTCTTCCCACTGCACGACGCAGGCCAGCACCATGCCGACGGCGACGGTCAGCACCACGGTCAGCAGCGCGAAAACAATCGTCCAGACGAAAATAGACAGGAAGGGTTTTTGGATCCCTTCGTCATGCAGTACACGCAGGAAATTTCCCCAGCCGATCCCGACGGTAAAACCGGGGCTGAGTTGTTCGGCCTGCCATTCACCCTGCGAATTCACTGCCTGATAGAAACCGGTTTTCATGTTCGGGCGATAAATCGTGCCAGTCTGTACGTTGGTCAGCTGCTTATGGTCTTCGCCCAGCTTGTACAGCGGCTGCGTGCCGGAGAACTGGCGCAGGGAACTCATGCGCAGCGTTTCGCCGTCGGGTAAGTGAGCCGAAAGCTGGCCCAGCGCCGCCCGGTTTTGAGTTACTACGCGCAGCCCGGCTTTTTCAGCAGAAGGGGCAGTTTGCGGAAGCATCTCCAGCGTTTGTGGCGCAGAAGCGTTAAAGGCGAAAGGTGGAGAAACCAGCGTCTCGCTGTTATCCGCTGACGTCAGCGCCAGCTGCCATTTATCACCTGCCGGATAGAGGGCAAAGTTCAGCGCTTTTCCGCCCTGAAACTCACGTCCCATCAGAACGGATTGCGTACGTTCGAACGTCAGCTGGTTGGTGCTGCTGTAGTTGGTGAAGGCGATCGCGATGGTACAAATCAGCGGGAACAGGACAAACAGCCCCATTCCTGCAAGTCCAGGGTAAACGTAGCGCCATGAATACGCGTGACGGTTACCGTAAATGTATAGGCCGAGGCTGGACAGTATCAGCGTCAGAACGGCAAAAAGGGTTTCACCCTGCGCATACATCAGCACGATCAGATAACCGGTAAAGCAGGCGAGCAGGCTGATCACCAGCCATTTTAACGCAGTGCTGAACGGCCGTTTTTTTCGAGCATTCATAGGGAAATCCTTTTATTCACGGCGCGGAACCCGTGAGTCCCGCACCGTTCATTGAGCTAATGCTTCGGCATTACTTGGTAATGCGTGTTTCGACGTCTTTCAGGGCTTGAGGAACAGTCTGACGGCCATTTACTGCGTTGATGATGGCGCTGCGTTCTGCGTACCAGAAGGCGCTCATCTGCGGAATGTTTGGCATGATTTCGCCATTCTTGGAGTTAGCCATCGTAGCGGCGATGCGCGGATCTTTTTCCAGCTGTTCCTGATACGTTTTCAGCGCCACGGCGCCCAGTGGTTTGTCTTTGTTGACCAGAGCCAGACCGTCGTCGGTGATCAGATAGTTTTCCAGGAACTCTTTCGCGAGTTCTTTGTTCGGGCTGGCGGCGTTGATCCCGGCAGTCAGTACACCGACGAACGGTTTAGACGGTTTGCCGTGGAAGCTCGGCAGCAGCGTCACGCCGTAGTTGATTTTACTCTTGTCGAGGTTTGACCATGCCCACGGGCCGTCGATGGTCATCGCGGTCTGGCCTTTGTTGAACGCGGCTTCGGCAATGGAATAGTCGGTGTCGGCGTTGATGTGTTTGTTTTTCACCAGATCGATGATGAATTGCAGGCCAGCCTGAGAACCTGCGTTATTTACGCCGGTGTCTTTGATGTTGTATTTGCCGTTTTCATACTTGAACGCGTAACCCCCGTCAGCGGCAATGATTGGCCAGGTGAAATACGGTTCCTGCAAGTTCCACATGATGGCGCTCTTGCCTTTGGCGCGCAGCTCTTTGTCCAGCGCAGGGATTTCTTCCCAGGTTTTTGGCGCTTCTTTAATGATGTCTTTGTTGTAAATCAGCGACAGCGCTTCGACCGCAACCGGGTAGCCGATCAGCTTGCCGTTAAAGGTCACGGCGTCCCAGGTGAACGGGAACAGTTTGTCTTTGAAGGCCTGATCCGGGCTGATTTCAGCCAGCAGGCCGGATTGTGCGTAACCGCCAAAACGGTCGTGCGCCCAGAAGATAATGTCAGGGCCGTCGCCGGTGGCTGCCACTTGCGGATATTTTTCTTCCAGTTTGTCCGGATGTTCTACCGTGACTTTAATGCCGGTGTCTTTCTCAAACTTCTTACCGACTTCCGCCAGACCGTTATAGCCCTTGTCACCGTTGATCCAGATGACCAGCTTTCCTTCTTCTATTTTGGCAAACGCGGAAGATGACAGCACCAGGGTAGCCAGCGCCGAAAGTGCCAGTGTATTTTTCATGATCTTCTTAATGCTGAGGCTCATAATCCAGTCCTTTTATTCCTGTTAGGAGTCGGTTTTCTTCCCGTCTTAGACGGAAAAGGCAAGGTACGACGCCAGTGTGGATTTAACCCGTCAGGGCTTCATCATCCCCCCCTCTACGCCCCCGTCCCTCAGAATGTGATCCCGCCGACACTCTCAGGCGTTATGTGGCTTATCACTCAAAAAAATGGTTCGTTTTTTGCCATTCAGATCACGAATTTGATTTTTGACGTGAACTTTCATCCGGTTGCATGAATTGGTCATCCTCCCTGCTCCTCCCCCATGAAAAACTTTGTTACGGATGATTACGCTTAACCGCTAATCCTTCACTCTTCGTTGCATTGAGATTTCCCGCTGGCAGCAAGTACAGGAGTTCAGGATGGCGAGCGTTTCCCTTAACAGCGTGTACAAAGCCTTTGGCGAAACCGTGATTTCCAGCGACATCAATCTGGAAATCGAAGAGGGCGAATTTGTAGTGTTTGTCGGGCCATCGGGCTGCGGCAAATCGACGTTGCTGCGCATGATTGCCGGCCTGGAAGACATCACTTCAGGTGAGTTAAAGATTGGTGATAAACGTATGAACGAAGTGCCACCTGCGGAACGTGGGATCGGCATGGTGTTCCAGTCTTATGCGTTGTATCCGCATTTGTCCGTCGCTGAAAACATGTCTTTCGGCCTGAAACTGGCGGGCGCGAAAAAAGCTGAAATCAACCAGCGGGTGAATCAGGTCTCCGAAGTATTGCAGCTGGCGCATCTGCTCGACCGTCGCCCGAAAGCGCTTTCCGGCGGACAACGTCAGCGCGTGGCGATTGGCCGTACGCTGGTCGCTGAACCGACGGTATTCCTGCTCGATGAGCCGCTTTCCAACCTCGATGCCGCGCTGCGTGTGCAGATGCGTATTGAGATTTCCCGTCTTCATAAACGCCTGAAACGCACCATGATTTACGTGACGCACGATCAGGTCGAGGCGATGACGCTGGCCGATAAAATCGTGGTGCTCGACGCCGGACATATCGCGCAGGTCGGTAAGCCGCTCGAACTCTATCACTATCCCGCCAACCGTTTTGTCGCCGGTTTTATCGGCTCTCCGAAAATGAATTTCCTGCCGGTGAAAGTCACCGGCGCTGAACCTGCACGCGTGCAGGTCGAGTTGCCAAACCGTCAGCAGGTCTGGCTGCCTGTCGAAGGCACCGACGTGAAAGTCGGCAGCAACCTTTCACTGGGTATCCGTCCTGAACATCTTCTGCCAAGCGACGTCGCGGAAGTGACGCTTTCCGGTGAAGTCCAGGTCGTCGAGCAACTGGGTAATGAAACACAGATCCACATCCAAATTCCGGCAATTCGTCAGAACCTGGTGTACCGCCAGAACGACGTGGTGCTGGTAGAAGAAGGTGCAACATTCGCCATCGGGTTGCCACCACACCGCTGCCATCTGTTCCGCGAGGACGGAACTGCATGTCGCCGGTTACATCCCGAATCTGGTGTTTGAAAGCACGCGATCCCCTACAGGAGAAAATGATGATTACAATGCGTAGTTCTTCCCTGGCGCTGGCAGTGGCTGCCGGAATCCTTTCTACACAAGCAATGGCAGTAGATTTTACCGGTTATGCCCGTTCGGGCATCGGCTGGACGGGCAGCGGCGGCGAGCAGCAATGTTTCAAAGCGACAGGCGCTGACAGTAAATACCGTCTGGGTAACGAGTGTGAAACCTATGCGGAGTTAAAACTCGGTCAGGAAGTGTGGAAAGAAGGGGATAAGAGCTTCTACTTCGACACCAACGTAGCGTATTCCGTATCACAGCAGAACGACTGGGAGTCAACCGATCCGGCTTTCCGCGAAGCAAACGTGAAGGGTAAGAACCTGATCGAATGGCTGCCGGGCTCCACCATCTGGGCCGGTAAGCGTTTCTACCAACGTCATGACGTTCACATGATCGACTTCTACTACTGGGATATTTCAGGTCCGGGTGCCGGTCTGGAAGATGTGGATCTGGGCTTTGGTAAATTGTCTCTGGCAGCGACCCGTAACACCGAAAGCGGCGGTTCCTACGGGTATATCGCCGACCAGCGTAACGAAGTGCCAACGTCCAACGACGTGTTCGACGTTCGTCTGGCAGGCCTGCAAACTAACCCGGGCGGCGTGCTGGAGTTAGGCGTGGATTACGGTCGTGCCAATGCGCGTGACGGGTATTCCTTCGCAGACAATGCGACCAAAGACGGTTTCCTGGTAACTGCGGAACACACGCAAAGCATCTACAACGGCTATAACAAATTCGTACTGCAATACGCCTCTGACTCCATGACCGATCCGGGTCAGGGCGCGGCAAACGGCCACTCCAACGGTGCCGCTATCGATAACAACGGCAGCATGATCCGCGTTCTCGACCACGGTGCCATCGACTTCAACGATACCTGGAGCCTGATGTACGTGGCGATGTATCAGGACGTTGACCGCGATAACAATAACGGGACAACCTGGTATACCGTCGGTGTCCGTCCAATGTACAAATGGACCCCGATCATGAGCACCTTGCTGGAAGTCGGTTACGACAACGTGAAATCGCAGCGTACCGGCGATCGCAACGGTCAGTACAAAGTCACCCTGGCGCAGCAATGGCAGGCTGGCGACAGCATCTGGTCACGTCCGGCCATCCGCGTGTTTGCAACCTACGCAAACTGGGATGAAAAGTGGGGCTACGACACTGACAGCGGCGCAAACAATGGTTTAGCGATGAACGACACCAGCACAAGAACCTTCAGCCGTGGTAATGACGATGAAGTGACATTTGGTGCCCAGATGGAAATCTGGTGGTAATTCTCTTTGTCCTATGAGCCGCAGGTGCGTTAGCTGCCCTCACTCACCCCGGTCACATACTTGTGTATGCTCCCGGGGATGAGTTCAGTTGCCGCCTTCCTGCAACTCAAATGACGTCGAGAATCTTTGCCAGTTTTCAAAAGTACAAGCAGTAAAGAAGATGTGCTGGCTGGCAGTTGTCCGCTGATGACCGCCAGCCTTCATGGTGATTTCAAAGGAAACAATAATGAAAAAGAATCTGCTGTCACTGTGTCTGTCGCTGAGCCTGCTGGCTGCTGCACCTGCGGTCGTGAATGCTGCGCAGAATGATGCGAATACCGCTCCGGCGATTTCCAGCCAGACCTTACGCAACCTTTCATGGACGCCGCTGGTTCCGCCAGTGACGCAGGATGTGACGCTTGGAACCTCCAGCGCACAGATTAATCAGGGGCAAATTCAGGGTGCCGTCGGGGCATTCGCATTGCCTGCCGACCGGGGTTCACTTGAAATTACGCTGACCAGTATCGCGACCGGTAAAACCGTGTATGCGCCAAATGTTCTGGTGCTGGATGAGCAGATGCGTCCGGCAGCTTTTTATCCTTCCAGCTATTTCCCGTATCAGAAACCAGGCATCGTCTCCAGCGACCGTCTGGAAGGCACGCTGAAACTGACGCCTGCACTGGGCCAGAAACAAATTTATCTGCTGGTTTACACCACCCGTCAGGATCTGGCTGAAACTACGCAGATGGTGAACCCGGCGAAAGCCTTCGCCGCTGGCGTAGGTAACGCCGTGCCGGATATCCCGGATCCGATTGCCCGTCACACCCCAACCGGTACGCTGAGCCTGAAAGTCACCGCTGAACAGAAAACCGGTAACGTGATGATTGGTCAGTTCCTCCCGTCATCCGCACCAGCCGCGGCTGCGCCGGTTGTGGTCGGCAGCACACAAGCTCCGGCACCTGCGGCTGCTCCGGCAAAACCCACTGAGCCGATGCTCAGCGATTCCGAAACCTATTTCAACGACGCGATTAAGAAAGCAGTGAAAGCCGGAGACGTTGATAAAGCCCTGAAACTGCTCGATGAAGCCGAACGTCTGGGTTCGAAAACTGCCCGTAAAACCTTTATCGAAAGCGTGAAACACTAAGTTTTCTTAGCTCCTCCTCCTGCGAAGGGGGAGGTTGGGAGGGGTTTTAAGGGCTAACACTTTGTTTAAAGACATTTTAAGTTCTTGGTTTTGAACTTAATACCCCACCCCAACCCTCCCCTTCGCAGGGGAGGGAGCACACCGTGCCATACCACACTATCCTCATTTCTTTTTCTCCCTTCTATTTGTTACCCTGTTGTTAATTCATTCGGCGGGGGATCTATGGCGTCTGCAAACTGGGTCGATTTATCGAAAGATAAAGACAGCGGGATCGAGACGATCCACGCCCATTTCGAAGGCCATGCGTACGATCCTCACTGGCACGACAGCTATTTAGTCGGCGTTACCCAATACGGATTGCAGCAATTCAGCTGCCGTCGTCAGAAACATCAGAGCCTGCCGGGTAAAGTGTTTATGCTCGAGCCGGGCGAAATTCACGACGGCGATGCGGTGCAGCCCGGTGGTTTTACGTACCACATGTTGTATCTCGACCCGCAATGGCTGGGCCGCGAACTGGCAGCACGACGCGATTCCCTTTCTTCTGCCGGTGACCCGAGTTTCGAAAATACCTTAGCGCAGGATCCGCAGCTGGCGCAGGCGACGTCACTGGCGTTTCAGGCGCTGCATGGCAAAGACTTGCGTATCGTCCGCCAGACTGCGCTCGACGGATTGCTCAGTGCGTTGGGCGGGCATCTCACCTGGCAACCACCACGTCCGGAGGGCGAAGCGCCGTGGTCACGTGTGGCGCATCGGGCGCGGGAATATCTGCACGCGCATTTGCACGAGGATATCGGCCTTGAGCAACTGGCGGCGGCGACCGGTGAAAGCCGTTTTGTGGTCAGCCGTGCGTTTAAAGCCGAATTCGGATTGCCGCCGCATGCGTATCTTATTCAGCTGAAACTCACCCGTGCGCGGGAGGGGCTGGCGCTCGGACACACGCCGGCCACCGTCGCAGCAGATTTAGGGTTTGCCGATCAGAGCCACCTCGGGCGCTGGTTCCGCCGTGCTTATCAGCTCACGCCAGCACATTACCGGCGTCTGTGCACAAATCTTCCAGATTGAGAAAAAGTGACGGGTTAAGCTCAGATTTCAACTGAAACGGAGCCTGTCATAATGAATACGCCTGCCACTATTTTACCTTTGCCGCCAGAGCGCTGCGTGATTGTCATCAACCAGCAACTCACCGCCGGACATGCCGCCAATGCCGCCGCTGTACTGGCGCTGACGCTCGGACAACGCCATCCGGCGCTGGTGGGCGCGCCGCTGATTGATGCCGATAACCGTGAACATCCGGGGCTGATCCCGATCGGTATCAGCGTGTTAGTGGCCGATGCGGAGCAACTGACGCAACTGCATCAGCATCTGCTTAATGACGATGATATGGACGGCATTATTTTCCCGGTCGAAGGTCAGCAGACCACTGACTATGCGGCGTTTCGTGAGGCGGTCGCCATCGTGCCAACCGGTGATTTAGTGCTGCTGGGGATCGCGCTGGCGGGGAAAAAGAAAGTCGTCAGAAAGCTGACCGGAAAACTCGGCCTGCTGGGCTGAATTTGTCATTTAACCGTCATATTCCTTCTCTATTCTCCTGATATTCAAAAAATATCAGGAGTTTCACCGTGCGTAAGTCACTTGTCGCTTTACTGCTTTTCACTCTGGGTTCGACGTTTGTTGTTCAGGCTGCTGACGAAGCAAAGCCGTTCATCACTTCCGAACAGCTTGATCTGACGAAGTATTTGCCTGCGCCACCAGCTGATGATTCCGCTCAGACCAAAGCCGAGCTGAAAGAATTACTGGAAATTCAGGCGACCCGTACGCCGGAACAGGAAAAAGCGGCGATTGCCGATGCAGAAGAAAACGTCTGGCGTTATGCCGATGTGATGGGCCCTGATTTTACAGCCGAAAAACTGCCGAAAACCGCCGCGCTGTTTGACCGCGTCGTCGCGACGGAAGACGTGGTGGACGATCACGCCAAGAAAGCGTTTAACCGCCCGCGCCCGTATATGCTGGATGAGCAGATTCATCCGCTGCTTAAAAAATCCAAATCCGGTTCATGGCCGTCCGGGCACTCCACTATTGGTTACCTGATGGCGACCGTGCTGGGCGAAATGGTGCCGGAAAAACGTAATGCGCTGTTCACCCGCGCCGCCGGTTATGCCGAAAATCGCCTGGTGGCAGGTTTCCACTACCGTTCTGATACCGTGATGAGCCGTACCGGTGCCGCGCTGATTGCGCAGAGAATTTCTGAAGAGCCTGAATTCAAAGCTGAATTTGACGCCGCAGAAGCCGAGCTGCGCGCACAAATGGGCCTGAAATAACCGCATTTCTCTCCGGCAATATCCCTACCCCTGAAGCGTTACATTCAACAATGTAACGCTTTCATTTTTCGAAGATTCTCTGGAAGACATCCCGCAAATCCCTGTTTTGCCTCTTGGTCTGTTTCGCGGCTTTCCGGTAAAGTGGACAGCGTATAACAGGCTGAGGAAAGCACAAATGGAATACAGATTTAAGCGGGTAGAATCACCGGTCGGATTACTCACACTGGCGGCAAAAGGCGACAAGCTGACAGCTATCTTGTGGGAATGCGAAATCGATGGCCGGGTGAAACTGGGCGAAATGATGGAAGACCCGACGTTTCCCATTTTGCTGAAAACCGAACAACAGCTGAATGAATATTTTGCGGGCAAGCGCACGCGCTTTGAGCTGGATCTTGATTTCACCGGCACCGAGTTTCAGAAAGAAGTCTGGGCCGCATTGCTGGAAATTCCCTTTGGTGAAACGCGTAGCTACAGCGATATCGCCCGACGTATTGGCCGCCCGAAAGCCGTCCGTGCCGTGGGTGCCGCCAATGGCCGCAACCCGATTTCCATTGTCGCGCCGTGCCATCGGGTAATTGGTGCGTCCGGAAAACTCACCGGTTTTGCGGGTGGTCTGGATAACAAAGCATTATTACTTAAGCTGGAAGGCCGTAAATCCTAGGGTTTTTATCGGGTAAATAAATCACTTGATGTCCGCTTGTCAGTCGATGCATAGTCAAAAAATAAGCAGCAAATAACAAAGACAACATCACTTACGAAACGGAGTTTTACCCTCATGGATCAAATTCATTCCCTCGAACAGTTCTTATCCTCAGTTCAGCAACGCGACCCGCATCAGGTCGAGTTTTCTCAGGCCGTTCGTGAAGTCATGACCACGCTCTGGCCGTTCCTCGAACAAAATCCGCAATACCGGCGTTCTTCTTTATTAGAACGTCTGGTGGAACCGGAGCGCGTGATTCAGTTCCGCATTGCGTGGGTTGATGACAAAAATCAGGTACAGGTAAATCGCGGCTGGCGCGTGCAGTTCAGCTCGGCCATCGGCCCGTATAAAGGTGGCATGCGTTTCCACCCGTCGGTCAATTTATCAATTCTGAAATTCCTCGGTTTTGAACAGACGTTTAAAAATGCGCTGACCACGCTGCCAATGGGCGGCGGGAAGGGCGGCAGTGATTTCAATCCGAAAGGCAAAAGCGAAGGCGAAATCATGCGTTTTTGTCAGGCGCTGATGCTGGAACTTTATCGCCATCTGGGCCCGGACACTGACGTACCGGCGGGCGATATCGGCGTCGGTGGGCGTGAAGTCGGTTATATGGCGGGGATGATGAAAAAACTCTCCAACAACACTGCGAGCGTGTTCACCGGTAAAGGCCTGTCGTTTGGCGGCAGTCTGATCCGCCCGGAAGCCACCGGTTATGGCCTGATTTATTTCACCGAATCCATGCTTAAACGTCACGGTCTGGATTTTGAAGGCATGCGCGTGGCGGTGTCCGGCTCGGGTAACGTGGCGCAATATGCAATTGAAAAAGCCATGTCGCTGGGCGCGCGCGTGATTACGGCGTCAGATTCAAACGGCACCGTGGTCGATGAAGCCGGTTTCACGCGGGAAAAACTGGCGCTGCTGACAGAAATCAAAGCCAGCCGCGATGGCCGCGTATCAGATTATGCGCAAAAACTGGGGTTGACGTATCTCGAAGGCCAGCAGCCGTGGAATGTGCCGGTAGACATCGCGCTGCCGTGCGCTACCCAAAATGAGCTGGGCGTGGAAGCGGCCCGGGTGCTGATCGCCAACGGCGTAAAAGCCGTGGCGGAAGGCGCAAATATGCCGACGACCATTGAAGCCACTGACCTGTTCGTTGAAGCGGGCGTGTTGTTCGCGCCGGGTAAAGCGGCCAATGCTGGTGGCGTGGCGACGTCCGGGCTGGAGATGGCACAAAACGCCGCGCGTCTGAGCTGGAAAGCTGAAGAAGTGGACGCACGCTTACGTCACATCATGCTCGATATTCATCATTCATGCGTGGAGTACGGCGGTGAAGGCAGGCAGACGCAGTATGTGCGCGGCGCCAATATCGCCGGTTTCGTGAAAGTCGCGGATGCCATGCAGGCGCAGGGCGTGCTGTAACCTGAAAGTCCGTTGCAGAAACAATATAGCCACCTTTGCAGGTGGCTTTTTTACAGGTCAGAGGCTGAGCTTAGAAGTGTGTGTTCAGGCTCATGTAGAAAGTCCGGCCCGGTTCGTTGTAGGTTGCTGCACCCGCGCCGTACATATAGGCGTTAGTGGTAGCGTTACCCACGGTCTGGGCATTACCCGCGCGGAACTGACGCTTGTCGAACACGTTATCAATACCGGCGGTTACGCTGACATTTTTAGTCGCAACGTAGGTGCCGCTCAGGCCGACCACTGAATACGGGCTGACTTCATTCTTCTCACTTCCGGTTACGGCTTCACCTTTGTAGTTGTATTTTTTCGGCTTCTGACGGCCATACCAGGTCAGGGTGGACTGCACGGAGAAATCTTCCGTTGCCTGCCAGCTCAGCGTAGAGTTGATCGTAAATTCAGGGATGATCGACAGATAATCGCCGGTCTCTTTGTTTTTACTTTCAATCATGTAAGTCCCGTTGTTATTCCAGGAAATGGTACTGGTGACCGGAATATTCAACGTCCCTTCCAGACCCTGAACGACGGCTTTAGGAACGTTTTGCCATTTATAAACGTCAGTGGTGCCCGTCGTTGATGTGCCGGTTGGCAGATAACCCGCCTCGATTTTGTTGCGGTAATCGTTACGGAAGTACGTCATGCCTGCCTGATAGCCGTTGCGGTGGAACTCAAGACCGATCTCTTTGTTGATGCTGGTTTCTGCATCGAGATCTTTATTCCCTACCAGATAACAGCCACCGCCGCTGGCGGCACAACCCTGGCCTTTACTGTAAAGCACGTAGTTCGGGTTGGTCTGATACAGGCTTGGCGCTTTGTAGGCACGCGCGATCCCCATTTTCAGTGTGAAATCATCGCCCAGTTCCTGAGACAGGTTCAGGGAAGGACTCCAGTTATTGCCGACAATAGAATGATGATCGAAACGAAGGCCCGGAACCAGCATCGTGCTGTCGGTCAGTTCGATGTTATCTTCTGCAAACAGCGAGAAGATTTCCGCCTGCGAATACGGGCTGCGACCGGTGCTGTCGATACCGTCAATGGCACCGCCGAGCATAGACTGAACGTTGGAAGACGGGTCTTTCATCTTTTGCTGGTTCCATTCAGTGCCCAACGTGGCGGTTTGCGGCACGCCTAAATCAAACGGAATGCTGACTTCGCTGTGCGCAAGAATGTCGCCCAGCGCGATGGTGTTGAAGCTGTCGTCAGAGAAGATCCCCTCCGTGCCGCCCGCCAGACCTTCATCCATGCGTGAGTTACGGGTTTTTTCGTACTGCACATAGTTGGTGGTGGAAACGCCGTTGTCCCATGCGCCTTTGTACGTCAGGGCGTAGGACTGGCGGTAAATACGGTTGGTCTCTTTGCCGTACATACTTTTAACCAGCGCACTGGTATTGGTGTTTTGCGTGTCACCGGCGTACAGGTTGCCCTGACGGCTGTTGGACACCTCAAACTCAAGTGACTGCATGCGGGCGAAATCCCAGTGCAGCATGGCGTCGATATTTTTATTGATGACGCCTTCGCGACCGGCCGGAACGGTGTCGGCATAGGTGCCGGTGCGTTCGGACTGATGGCCGTCGTTGATATACTGCGAATCAGCCTGTGTTTTGCTGTAGCCGCCAAACAGACGGAAACTGAACTGGTCGCTGAGCGGGCCGGACAGGCTGAAATCGGTGCGTTTCGTTGAACCTTCTTCTTTATGCTGTGGCGCGTTCATGTAGGTATTCCATGAGCCGTGCCATTCGCTGGTGTCTTTTTTGGTGATGATATTCACCACGCCGCCCGCCGCACCGTTGCCATAACGCGCGGCCGCCGGGCCGCGGATCACTTCGATGCGATCAATCATATCTGGCGGAACCCAGCTGGTATCGCCGCGGGTATCACGCTCGCCGCGCCAGCCCTGACGCACGGAATTACGGCTGTTCACCGGTAAACCGTCGATCAGGATTAGGGTGTTTTCCGGGCCCATGCCGCGGATATCAATCTGGCGGTTGTTCCCGCGCTGTCCGCTGGTGGAGTTACCGGTCAGGTTTACGCCGGGCATGGTGCGGATCAGTTCGTTGATGTCGCGTGCCGGTGGGCGTTTTTGGATTTCATCAGACGTAATGGTGGAAACACCCGGAGCCTGAAGATTTTGCTGTGCGGCGGTGACGACCAGCGTGTCTTCGGTTTTTTTCGGCGTTTCAGCGGCCGTAGTCCCGGTTTCTGTTGCGGTTGTTGCGGAGGTTTCTGCTGCGCTGACGGGGAAAGTAAGCGCTGATCCCAGCCCGATTAAGGTTGCCAGCGAATAGTGTGGTAGCCTGCTTTTCATGTCGGATTCTGCCCTGAAATTCCATCCTTTCCTGAAAAATAGCGAGATTGAACAGGAGGATGGCCTGTTGTGTGTGTAGTTTTTGTTGACCCGCGTTACGGGCGGTAACACACTATTGCAAATAAAAACAATTATCAATTAGATTCCCATTCCTAATTTGTAGGGAAAGTGTAAAGCGCCATACCGGGAATGTTTTTTCTTGTCTGCCAGAAGGCTGTAAAGCGTAAAAAATGATGAAATATCAGCATCCGCAAAAACCTGCGGCTCAGGCCATGTTGTTGGAACCTCTGGCTGGAAGTGCCGCGTGGTGGAATGAAATTGCTGCGCGGGGAACGCCGTGGACGGAACCTTCGCGCGAAGGTTTTTATCGTGTGACGTTCTTCTGGCGGGATCCGCAGGGCAACGAAACGACGTCGGAGACCCAGCGTGTCTGGATCAACATCAACGGCATCACCGATCACCATCAGTCGTCGCCGCCGCAGAGTTTGCAGCGGCTGGCCGGAACGGATGTCTGGCACTGGCAGACCGAATTGCGTGCGGACTGGCGCGGAAGCTACAGCCTGATCCCACGTACCGAATCCGGCGCTGAATTTCCGCAAAATAACGATGATTATCAGAGCATGCTTGCCGCGCGTGAATGGTGGAAAAACCTCTTCCGCCACGCGACGCACGATCCGCTGAATCCGCATCGCCCGTGGCCCGGTGCAAAATCCCATGCGTTGTCCGGCCTGCATATGCCGGAAGCGTTGCCACAGCCCGCCTGGGAAAAGTTTGATCTTGATGGCCCGAAAGCGCCGCAAGCTCCGGCGGCGTTACAAACATTCCGCTGGAAAAGTGCGCGTCTGGGGAATATGCGAAACGTCTGGGTGTTTACCACCGGCGAAAGCCAGGAGCCTGCCTTGCGCCCGCTGGCGATCCTGCTCGACGGCCAGTTTTGGGCGAAACAGATGCCCGTCTGGCAGCCACTGACGCAGCTCACGCGCGAAGGGGCGCTGCCCGACGCGGTGTATGTGCTGATCGATGTTATTGATATTCAAACCCGCAGCCGCGAGCTGACCTGCAATCCGGAGTTCTGGCTGGCGGTGCAGGACGAGTTATTGCCGCAGGTGAAAAAACGGGCCGCGCACAGCGATAACGCGCAAAAAACGGTGGTCGCGGGGCAGAGTTTTGGTGGCCTTTCGTCGCTGTATGCCGGTTTGCACTGGCCTGAACGTTTCGGGTGCGTGCTGAGTCAGTCGGGGTCTTTCTGGTGGCCGCGCCGCCATCGTCAGCAAGCCAGTGATGATCAGCAAGAAGCGGAAAGCATCCTGTCGCAGGTTGAAAAAGGGCTGGGGGAACGCAGCCATTTGAAAATCTTTATGGAAGCCGGCAGAAACGAAAAGCTGATTTATGACGTGAATAATCAGATGGAGGCGCTGCTGAAACCGACCACCAATCAGGTGCGTTACCGGGTGCTGGAAGGCGGACACGACGCGCTGTGGTGGCGCGGCGGTTTGCTCGACGGCCTGTGCAGTCTGTGGGATGAGACGCAGTGGGCCGCCGGAGATCCTCCGTCAAACGGCTAAATTGCCGAGTGGAATAATTAACGGCGTATGTGACACCGGGCAGTCGATGATTGAGCAACGCAATCCGAAAACCTGCTCAATCAGTTCCGGCGTCACGATATCGGCAGGCGCGCCTTCTGCGAGGATTTTTCCGTCGCGCATGGCGATAAGATGCCCGGCGTAGCGGCAGGCCTGATTCAGATCGTGCAGCACGACGACCAGCGTCCGGCCATTTTCCTGATTCAGGCGACACATCAACTCCATCAAATCAATCTGATGGGCGATATCCAGCCAGGTCGTCGGCTCGTCCAAAAGCAGCAACGGCGTTTGCTGCGCCAGCACCATGGCAATCCACACCCGCTGCCGCTGCCCGCCGGACAGTGAATTTACCGTGCTTTCCGCCAGTTCATAAACTCCGGTTGCCCGCATCGCGTCATCGACTGCCTGCGTGTC
Source organism: Rahnella sp. BCC 1045 (assembly GCF_019049615.1). Taxonomy (NCBI): domain Bacteria; kingdom Pseudomonadati; phylum Pseudomonadota; class Gammaproteobacteria; order Enterobacterales; family Yersiniaceae; genus Rahnella; species Rahnella sp. BCC 1045. The sequence continues at coordinate 45,994 of NZ_JAFMOZ010000142.1, forward strand.
CTGCGCATTCCAGCGGCTGAACAGATTCTGGTGCGGATAGCGCCCGCGACCGACCAGATCGGCCACCGTGATATCACCCGGCGCGGTCGAACTTTGCGGTAATAAGCCCAGCCTTTTTGCCACGTCTTTCGTGCCGTAATCGCCAATCAGTTTTCCGTCGAGAAAAACCGTGCCGGACTGCGGCTGCATCAGGCGGCTCAGCGTACGTAATAACGTCGATTTTCCGCAGGCGTTAGGCCCGATAATCACCGTTAGTTTTCCTTCCGGGATCGACACCGATAAATCCCGCGCAATGACTTTTTTGTCGTAACCGAGCGTCAGGTTCTGCGCATACAGCGGTGAAAAATATTCAGTCTTCATGAGCGGCGGGACTCCCGGATGAGCAAACCAATCAGATAAATACCGCCGAGACTGACGGTGAGCACGCCGACGGGCAGTTGATAAGGGAGGAAGAGACGTTGCGCCGCGACGTCTGCGGCGAGCAGCAGCAGTGCGCCGGTCAGCGCGGCAAAAAATAACGCGTGCTGCTGGCTGGCGCACAGGCGTCGGGAAATCTGTGGTGCCACCAGCGCGATAAAGGAAATGGGTCCGGCCAGCGCCGTCGCGGCGGCGGTTAATGCCACACCCGCCAGCATCAGCAGCAGGCGTGAACGTTCCACCGGGACACCCAGCGCGCACGCGGTATCGTCACCCATTTCCAGCAAACGCATTCGCGAGGAAAGCAGCCGGGCGAGGAACAGAGCCAAGACAATCAGGGCGATCACCGGCAGGCTTTTTTCCCATGTAATTCCGTTGAGCGAACCCGCATGCCATAACCCGGCGGTGAGCGCAGACTCAAGTGAGGCGTTGATAATCAGCCAGGTATTGCCCGCAATCAGCAGTGCACGCACACCGATACCGACGATAATCAGGCGGAAGGTTTCGACGCCCTGACGCCATGCCAGCGCATAAACCAGCAGCGCACTGACGATGCCTCCGGCCATGGCGCCGATCATGGTTTCAGCCGCGCTGGCGTTGAATAGCACGATGGCCAGCAGAACGCCGCTGTAGGCGCCGGTGTTAAAACCGATGACGTCCGGGCTGCCCAGCGGATTGCGCAGCAGAGACTGGAAAATCGCGCCGCTGACGCCCAGTGCCGCGCCGGTGATCAGTGCCATCACCACGCGCGGCAGACGCCACTGGGTTACAATGATGTGCAGATTTTTTGGGCCATCGCCGAGAAGGGCGCTGACGACCTGAGCCGGTTTCAGCGCCAGCGTGCCGCTGCCCAGCGCAAATATCGCCAGTAAGAGTGTGCATAAAGCTAACGCCAGCGCTGTCAGAAATGGCCGCGAAATTAGCGTGTTTTTTTTCAGCGTGCGGGATTCAGATAATATCTGGCTCATGGCTAACCTCTGCGCAATCCGCCGGGGCGGCGAACCAGAAAAATAAGCACCGGCGCGCCGATAAAGGCGACGACGACTGAAACCCGCAACTCACCGGCGACCAGTAGCCGTCCGGCGATATCTGCCGCAAGCAACAGCGTCGGCGTGAGGACCAGCGTCCACGGCAACAGCCAGCGGGGATCCGCACGGCAAATCCAGCGCGCCATATGCGGCACCATCAGCCCCACAAATGCGACAGGGCCGACGGCTGCTGTCGCGCTACCGCATAACAGCGTGATGGCCAGTAATCCCAGCAGCTGGGTCGTGATGATTTTAGTGCCCAGCGCGGTCGCCAGTTCACTGCCCATTGTCAGATTATTCAGGGAACGGGTCATCAGCAAGCTGAGGAAAATGGCGAAAAGGATCGGCGGTGTGACGGTGCGGATCACCGCCATGTTGCGGATATCCAGCGAACCGGCCTGCCAGAAGCGAAGCTGATCGTAAACCTGCGGATTCAGCAGGGAAATCCCCGACGAGAATCCTTCCAGAACGGCCGCCAGCGCAACGCCTGCCAGTGTGAGACGAACAGGGTCAAGCCTTCCGCGCCCGAGTGCACCAATCATGGCGACCAGCAACGTCGCTGATAAAGCTCCGGCAAACGAGAACCACAGATAACCGCTGACATCGGTGACACCAAAGAAGGCAATTCCGAGAACGACCGCAAACCCGGCACCGGCGTTAACGCCAAGAATACCGGGGTCGGCCAGCGGATTGCGGGTCAGGATTTGCATCAGCGCGCCTGATAATCCGAGCGCCATTCCCGCCAGTAAACCTGCCAGCGTTCTCGGCAGCCGGGCGTCGGTCACGATCACGCAGTCAGCACCGGTGCAGTGCCCGTTGAGTGCTGAAATCACGGTGCTGAAAGAAAGGGATTTCCCGCCCAGCAACAGACTCAGCGCCATCATCAGAACAAGCAGCAGCACGGCAAACAGTATTCCGGTGGCCTGTCGCGGAAATTGCCCCGGCGATGAAACGCGAGGCGCAGGAATTGCGTGCATACGACGAGTCATCAGCGGGCGGTGAACAGGGTTTCAAGCTGCGTCAGCATATTGCTGGCGCTGTAATAATCCAGCCTGAAAGTATCATCGCCCATCGCATAAACGCGCTTACCTTCTACTGCGGGTAATTTCGCGAGGAACGGATTGGTCAGCAGACGCTCAGCGTCGGTTTGACTGGCAGAGAACAGCAGCAGGGTCTGGCCGTTTAGCGCGTCAGGCATTTTCTCGCCGGAAAGCTGAATGATGTCATGACGTTTGCCCTGACTCAGGCTGGCGGCAATGTTCAAAGGCACCAAGGCCAATTTAAACCCTAACTCATGCAGCAACTGTCCCTGCGGCGAGGCGGGGGTCCAGAGATTTGCTGTTTTGCCATCGGCGCTGTAAACCAGCGCAGAAACAGGCTGCGGTGGCAGTTTTATGGCTTTTTTTAATGCAGCTTCGCGCGCCTCAAACCGGGCAATAACGGTAGCAGCATCGGCTTCCTTGCCGGTTGCCTGACCTAATTCCTTCGCCAAATCCTGCCAGCTTTTGTCGTCATAATTAACCACCATGACCGGCGCAATCGCGGAGAGCTGAGCATAAAGCTTCAGGGCGGAATCACCGCCGGTGGCCGCAATAATAATTAAGTCCGGAGCCTGACCGGCAATGGCTTCGGCATTCGGTTCGCCGATGTACAGACGTTCAACTCCGCGCTGTTTCGCGATATCTCCCCACTGGCGGAAGAAGCCCTGCTGATCGGCAAATCGGCTGTTTGGCTCGGAAGCCCCGCTGGCAATCACGGGCGCGTTGATGGCCAGCAATGTCCCTGTGACCGTCACGCTGGTGGACACAATTCGCTGCGGAGGTTGCTGCAATGTGAGGATGCCATGAGAAGTTTTTATCTCGCGAGGCCAGCCTTCCGCAAAGGCGTGAGTGGTGAAAATCAGTGATAAAAACAGCCCGGCAATCCCTGCAAAAATGCGAAAACCAGCGCTAATCATTGGATCCATTCCCTAATCTTTAATGTTAATGGTTCTCATTATTATATTTGAGCGAGGCCGGGTCAATCGCGGGAGGGGAGAATGAGGGTAAAGGTCTGGTTAAGAAGGGAGTTATGGTTTCTCGCTTAGCTTCTTTGAATCTGATTTTTGTTCCTATGCAAGATGCTTAATTCGCTAACAAACATCTGAAAATTTCAATTTTTTGAACTTGCATGCTGATGAACATTTCAGCAGGCGTATGTTTGCACAATTCAATAACTTACAGCAGATGTTAAGAATGGCTATACCCATTTATTTATGGCTCAAAGATGATGGTGGTGCTGTGATTCGTGGTGGCGTAGACGTCAGGGGGCGGGAAGGGAGTATTGAAGTAACGGAAATTCAGCATAATGTTGTGTTACCGACGGATCGCCAAACAGGAAAAATAACCGGTACACGAATTCATACTAGTTATTATTTTGAGAAGGAAATTGACGATTCCAGCCCGTATTTATATAAGGCATTAACCACCGGGCAGCGATTGAAAAATGCCGAATTCAGGTTCTATTCGATTAACGATTCCGGTCAGGAAGTCGAATATTTTAATACGCTTTTAGAAGGTGTGCGCGTGACTTCCATTATGCCAGTAATGTTGGATATCAAAGCCCCTCTCTTTGAAAAAAAAGGCCATATGAGTGTGTAGAATTCGTATATGAAAGAATAACGTGGCGGTACGTTGACGGTAATATCATTCACTCTGATTCGTGGAATGAAAGGAAAGGAGCTTAAGATGGCATGGGAATATGACCGCGCAAGCGGAACGTTAACGCATAACGGCACGGTGAAAACGACCGGTTATTCTGGCAAGGGGCGCTACAAAAATCATCCTGAAACGGAAGCTATACACGCCCCGCATGGAAGTCCTGATGCCGCTCCACTTCCCTCCGGCAGTTACACCATCTCGGCGCCGTTTAATTCACATGTCACCGGCGCTTATGCTATGCGCCTGAATCCAAATAGTTCGAATTCCATGTTCGGGCGGGGTGACTTTGAAATACACGGAGATAGTCGTCAACATCCGGGCGAGGCATCGGAAGGCTGTGTTGTGATCGCGCCATCCGTCCGTCGAGAAATCTGGGCAAGTGGTGATCGTACGTTGAAGGTTAAATGATGAGGAAAATAACGCTAACGTTAATTGCCAGTCTTTTGCCACAGATTGGATATTGCCAGACGTCGTCGGATAGTCTGCATGAACGAGTCATATTTGCTATTGCTCATAATGACGCTGCCGCCTTAACGAGTCGTGACTATGAGGAGATTCAGAATAAAATTACACGCGGAGACACCGAATACATATCTCTTTATCCTGAATTAACTCAGGAACCGTTTTTAGGTGCCGCTGCATTTCAGGAAGGCATCGATACAGCATTGGCGCTGGCGCTGACACTTAATACGCCAGCAACTTTAAAGCAGGTTACGCCGCATAATATTAACATTGTCTGTGGAATGCCATTTATAGAACCCACGGAAAAAATGATTGAGCGCTATTACACCAGCGCACACGCGCAGTTAGCAGGAACAGGAAAGAGCGGAGCAGCGTGTCTCGATATTCTCGAAGGTCAGATGAAAGATATCAAAGCAGCGGATAAAGCTGGAAAAATGGAATGGGGAGAAGATGAGTACTGATCACTCTCACGGTAATTGGTCAGAAGAGTGGATAGGTTTTATTGCAGTCAACAACCGGTAAGCACTCTGATTATCCGTGCAAAAATCTCCGGTTTAAACTTTAAAAAAACAAAGGACTCACGTTTTTGACGCAAGTCCTTGTTTAATTTGGTGGCCCTTGCTGGACTTGAACCAGCGACCAAGCGATTATGAGTCGCGTGCTCTAACCAACTGAGCTAAAGGGCCGAGGTGCGGGATTATACGGTAAACTCTGGTTACAGGTCTATATGTGTTCGGTTTGTATGCGCGTTTTGTGCACAGTTCTAGTATGTTGTGTTCGCAGACTTTTTTACCCATAACTCGAGCAAATACGTCTCAGGAAAACAATATGCTTACAGATATCCTCGTGGAGGATCTTCAGGTTGTGTTCTGCGGCATTAATCCCGGTCTTTCGTCCGCCCACAAGGGTTATCCTTTTGCGAATGGCAGTAACCGTTTCTGGAAAGTCATTCATCAGGCGGGATTTACCGGGCGTCAGTTAGCGCCGGAAGAGTGGCAGCAGTTGCAGGATTTCGGTTGTGGTATCACGGCGCTTGTAGCGCGTCCGACGGTTGAAGCCAGCGAGCTAAATCGTGATGAACTGCGTGATGGCGGTGAGATGCTAAAAGAGAAAATCTTGCGCTATCAGCCGCGTGCATTAGCCATTCTGGGTAAGCAGGCCTTCAGCAAGGCGTTTGGCATCAGCAAAGTGAACTGGGGGCATCAGGCGCTGAAAATTGGCCGGACAGAGGTCTGGGTTTTGCCAAATCCCAGCGGGCTGAACCGTGCGACGCTCGATGAGCTGGTCGCTTCATATCGTGAGCTGTATACGTCGCTGAATCCCTGAATTTCTGGTGAATCCGGATAAAAAAAGCCCCGCCATTTCCAGAGAAAGGCGGGGCTTTTTAATGGCTGACAGCCTGAGGACGATTAATCGTCCAGGAAGCTGCGCAGCACTTCGGAGCGGCTTGGGTGGCGCAGTTTACGCAACGCTTTCGCTTCGATCTGACGGATACGTTCACGGGTAACGTCGAACTGTTTGCCCACTTCTTCCAGAGTGTGGTCAGTGTTCATGTCGATACCGAAACGCATACGCAGAACTTTCGCTTCACGTGCGGTCAGGCCAGCCAGAACGTCATGCGTCGCAGAACGCAAGCTTTCAGACGTTGCAGAATCCAGTGGCAGCTCGAGGGTAGTATCCTCGATGAAATCACCCAGATGCGAATCTTCATCGTCGCCGATTGGCGTTTCCATGGAGATTGGCTCTTTCGCGATTTTCAGCACTTTACGGATTTTGTCTTCCGGCATCAGCATACGCTCAGCCAGCTCTTCCGGCGTAGGTTCGCGGCCCATCTCTTGCAGCATCTGACGGGATATACGGTTGAGTTTGTTAATCGTCTCAATCATATGTACCGGGATACGGATGGTACGCGCCTGGTCGGCGATGGAGCGGGTGATAGCCTGACGTATCCACCAGGTCGCATAAGTTGAGAACTTATAACCACGGCGATATTCAAACTTATCAACGGCTTTCATCAGGCCGATGTTACCTTCCTGGATCAGGTCGAGGAACTGCAGACCACGGTTGGTGTATTTCTTGGCGATAGAAATAACCAGACGTAAGTTTGCTTCAACCATCTCTTTCTTCGCGCGACGGGCTTTCGCTTCGCCGATCGACATGCGACGGTTGATATCTTTAACCTGCTCGATAGTCAGGCCAGTTTCTTCTTCGATCTGACGCAGTTTCATCAGGCCGCGCTGTACATCTTCGGTGACTTCTTTCAGCTTCTCAGACCACGGTTTACCCATCGCCAGAGCTGCATCGAACCAGGTATCGCTGGTTTCGTTACCGGCGAACAGATTGACGAAGTTTTTCTTCGGCATTTTGCACTGTTCAACGCACACTTTCATGATCAGACGTTCCTGAGCACGAACGCGATCCATCATGGAACGCATGCTGTTGACCAGGAAATCGAACTGTTTTGGCACCAGACGGAACTGCTTGAACACATCAGAAAGTTTCAGGATTTCTTCTGCTGCGCTCTTGTGACTACGGCCATTTTTCTTGATGACCAGACGCGTCGCTTCATGCTGTTCACGCAGTTCGGTAAACTTCTGGCGAGCCAGTTCCGGGTCGATGCTGTTGTCGTCTTCAGCATCGTCGTCTTCATCTTCGTCTTCGTCGTCATCATTCTGCTCTTCAGTGGTCAGTTCAGAACCCACGTGAGTTGCAGTTGGCGCGATTTCTTCTTCGGCGTTAGGGTCAACAAAACCCGTGATCAGGTCAGACAGACGAACTTCACCTGCTTCAACACGGTCATATTGCTCTAACAAATAAGTGATAGCTTCAGGATATTCAGCAACGGAGCACTGGACCTGATTGATACCGTCTTCGATACGTTTGGCGATGTCGATTTCGCCTTCACGGGTCAGAAGTTCAACGGTACCCATCTCGCGCATATACATACGCACAGGGTCGGTGGTACGGCCAATTTCAGATTCAACGCTGGAAAGTACCTGCGCCGCCGCTTCTGCAGCGTCTTCGTCGGTATCAGGGCGGTTTTCGGCCAGCATCAAATCATCGGCGTCCGGTGCTTCTTCAAGTACCTGGATGCCCATGTCGTTAATCATCTGGATGATGTCTTCGATCTGGTCGGAATCGACGATATCTTCCGGCAGATGGTCATTGACCTCAGCATAGGTCAGATAGCCTTGCTCCTTACCACGGGTGACAAGTAGCTTAAGCTGTGACTGCGGGTTTTGCTCCATAAGACGGTATCCACACTTCAGAGTATTTGGGTTGGTGTCGGTCGGGTAACATCGCCAACAATAACGTTAGGGGCGTTTATTGTGCCGCGGCCCACCAGGGCGGCTCTGCGCAGGGCCATGCCCCGCTATATATCGGCACTTAAGCCGTGTTTTCTGTGGTAACGCCTGAAGCCTTACCTTTATATGTTTTTGTTAACTCTTTCTCGCTAACACCTGATTCAGGGAACTGACTTCTGTACGTTCCTCTGGACTCAGGCCATGCGTCCTGGCTTTTGCTATCAGGGTTTCAAGCCGCTGCTCTAAAATAGAGTCATACAGGCTGGCCAGCGTGGCACGAAATTCTTCTTCGACCATCTCCTCTACGATCATGTGGTTCCATGTCGCCAGAGTTTCAAGTTGCTGGTAGAACTTATTGTCACGATACAGTTCCAGTAATTGGCCTGTTGTGAGCCCTGGCTGGGCTAAGCAAGTAGTCACTAACTCGCTGAACAGATCTAATCCTGGTTGCTTCGCTTGCTCCAAACCTTGCAGCGAGGGTATAAGTGTAGCCAGTTGTGGGTTTTGTACCAGTAACCCTATAAGTATACGCATGGTTGTGCGTTTTAGCTGGGGCGCCTGGTAGACATTGCTCCCTTCTGCCTGTTTAGGCATCAGCTTTTCTAACTGGCTGTCATCTAAAATGCCGAGCTTATTCCCTAACTGCTGACGCAAATACATCCGTAACGTTTCACCGGGAACCTGGCGGATCAGCGGCAATGCCAGCATGCTCAATTTGGTCCGCCCGTCAGGGCTGCTCAAATCAACCTGCGGCATCAGCGAATCAAACAGGAAAGTGGAAAGCGGCATTGCCTGTTCCATCCTTTGTTCAAACGCATCTTTGCCTTCTTTACGCACCAGCGTGTCCGGATCTTCGCCGTCGGGTAAAAACATAAAACGCAGCTGACGGCCATCGTTGAGATACGGCAATGCCGTTTCCAGTGCGCGCCACGCGGCTTCACGCCCCGCGCGGTCACCGTCATAACAACAAACGATGTTATCCGTGCTGCGGAACATCAGCTGAATGTGGTCCGCCGTCGTGGAGGTTCCCAGAGACGCAACGGCATAATCGATGCCGAACTGCGCCAGTGCGACGACGTCCATATACCCTTCAACGACCAGCAAACGTGCCGGAGAAGGGGCTTTTAGCTGTGCTTCATACAGGCCGTACAACTGGCGGCCTTTATGGAAAATCTCGGTTTCCGGTGAGTTCAGGTATTTCGGCGTATCGTTGCCCAAAACCCTGCCACCAAATGCAATCACACGGCCACGTTTGTCGCGTATCGGGAACATCACCCGTTCACGAAAACGATCATAGCTGCGTCCGTTGTCATTGGTGACCAACATACCGGCGTCGATCAGAGACGCTTTATCATCGGCATTCTTACCGAAACGCTTTAACACGTTGTCCCAGCCCGGTGGGGCGAAACCGATGGCAAAATGATTGATGACGTCTTCACTTAAACCGCGCCGGGCAAGATAGTCTCTGGCCGGTGCACCCGCCGGTTGTTTAAGTGATTGCTGATAGAACTCGCTAAGCGGTGCCATCAGCTGGTAGAGGCTTTGACGCTGATGACGCTCCATCTGAGTCGGGCCAGTGCCTGCTTCATACGGCACTTCCAAACCTTGCATTGTCGCCAGTTCCTCAATGCTTTCGACAAACTCAAGTCTGTCATAGTTCATCAGGAAATCGACGGCATTGCCGTGGGCACCACAGCCGAAACAGTGATAAAACTGCTTATCGCCATTTACGGTAAATGAGGGTGTTTTCTCATGGTGGAAAGGGCAGCACGCGTGATAATTTTTACCCTGTTTCTTGAGCTTTACACGAGCGTCGATCAAATCGACGATATCGATACGAGCCAGCAAGTCATTGATAAATACGCGCGGAATTCTCCCAGCCATAAGCCCCTTACTCACTAGCCTATAAACGAGAACAAGCCGCGCATTCCTTTCGGAAAGCACGGCCTTCGTATGCTACTACGCAGTCTGCGCGTTCTTAATATTGCAAATCACGCGATTTGGGGTTGCCCCCGAAGATTAATACAGACGAGTGCGGCGTGCGTTTTCGCGAGCCAGTTTCTTGGCGTGGCGTTTTACTGCAGATGCTTTAGCGCGTTTACGTTCGGTAGTCGGTTTTTCATAGAATTCACGACGACGAACTTCTGCCAGAACACCTGCTTTTTCGCAGGAACGCTTGAAGCGACGCAGAGCTACGTCGAACGGCTCGTTTTCACGTACTTTAATTACAGGCATGTGCCTCTCACCTCGATAAAATCGGTTTGTTTGCTGATGTTGTACCAGCACATTTCAAAATGGTGCGGAATTTTACTCCAATTCGCGTCGTCTTGTAAAGCACAACGGCAAATTGAAGCGGGCGCCTTTTGCAACCCTTCTGCAACATAGTGCGCTCGCTTTTGCGTCGGGCGGCGATTATATACCAATCAATCCAAATTGCTCGACATTAATTGCCGGCCGCGTGAGGAATTCCTACACCAGTGCAGCACTGGTCGGGGCTTGTGTGCTAAACTGCGCGCCGCGAGTTAGCGCGAAACTATGACGGAAAGAGTGATGCGAGTACTGGGTATAGAAACGTCCTGCGATGAAACCGGAATTGCAGTTTATGACAGCGAAGCCGGTCTGTTAGCCAACCAACTGTATAGTCAGGTAAAACTGCATGCAGATTACGGCGGTGTTGTGCCTGAACTGGCCTCGCGTGACCATGTACGTAAAACAGTACCGCTTATTCAGGCTGCGCTGAAAGAGGCCGGGCTGACCGCTCAGGATATCGATGGCGTGGCGTATACCGCCGGTCCGGGGCTTGTCGGTGCGTTGCTGGTCGGCGCAACCATCGGGCGTTCTCTGGCGTTTGCCTGGAATGTGCCGGCGGTGCCTGTTCATCATATGGAAGGCCATTTGCTGGCCCCAATGCTGGAAGATAATCCGCCTGATTTTCCGTTTGTCGCCTTGCTGGTTTCTGGTGGTCACACGCAGTTAATCAGCGTGACAGGCATCGGTGAATATATCCTGCTGGGTGAGTCCATCGACGACGCCGCAGGCGAAGCATTTGATAAAACAGCCAAATTATTAGGGCTGGATTATCCTGGGGGCCCGTTGCTGTCGAAAATGGCGGCGCAAGGTGTTGCCGGGCGATTTACGTTCCCGCGTCCGATGACCGACCGTCCGGGGCTGGATTTCAGTTTTTCCGGCCTGAAAACATTTGCCGCCAATACGATCCGCGGTAATGACGGCGATGCCCAAACCCATGCCGATATTGCCCGCGCATTTGAAGATGCCGTGGTGGATACGCTGGCCATTAAGTGCAAACGCGCACTGGATCAGACCGGTTTTAAACGCCTGGTCATGGCCGGTGGTGTCAGCGCAAACCGTACGTTGCGCGCGAAATTAGCCGAAATGATGTCTAAGCGTGGAGGCGAAGTATTCTATGCTCGCCCTGAATTTTGTACCGATAACGGTGCGATGATCGCTTATGCGGGTATGGTGCGCCTGAAAACGGGTGCAACGCCGGACTTAGGGGTGACCGTACGCCCGCGCTGGCCGCTGGCTGAGTTGCCGCCAGTCTGAGCGGGGCTGCGACTGCGTTGCTGCGTCGACCCGAAATGCTCACATACTTGAGTATGTTGCGCTTTCAGGTCTCCTGACGCCTTGTCTCGCTCCCGCTCTGTCAGGCTGGATGAGCTAAAAAAATAATAAAAAAACGACCCTCATGAGGTCGTTTTTTATGTCTGGAATGTAGCGGTTATTCGGACTTATCTTCTTTCGCGGCTTTACGCTTTTTCTTCAGCTTATCCCAGATTTTCCCTTCCTGACCGCGCCACAAACGCTGAATATTGTCGTGATGACGCAATAAAATCAGGCAGGAAAGCATGGCGACCGGGAATGTGAATTCAGGTTTAAACCACCAGACGTAGAAAGGTGCGATGAGCGCACTGACAATCGCACCCAGCGAAGAGTATCCGCTGAGCAGTACGGTCAGAAGCCATGTGCCGGTCATCAGGCCGGTTAAGTCCCAGCCGATAGGTGCAATGGCACCGAAAGCGGTGGCCACGCCTTTGCCGCCTTTAAAACGGAAGAAAACCGGGTAGATATGGCCGACGCACGCCGCAATGGCGGTCAGACCGAGATACATCGGAGGAATGTTCAGACGGTACGCCAGCCAGACGGGCAGCATGCCTTTGAGGACATCGAAAATCAGAACGGCCGCTGCGGCCACACGTCCACCCAGGCGCAAAACGTTCGTAGCACCGGGATTGCCAGAACCTGCCGTGCGCGGATCCGGTAAGCGGGCGACCCGGCAGACCAGAATCGCACTCGAAATTGAGCCGCAAAGGTAGGCGAAAATAATCATTCCAAGCGCGGTAGCACTCATAAAGCCGTTCCGTCTAATAAGGGTCGTTTTAATCGCAACATCCATGGATAATACGCATTTTCTGCTGGAAGTGGTATCCGGCTGGGCCAAAAACAGAGAATCGCGTGATGGATATCGTATTTATTGAGCAACTAAATGTAATCACCACTATTGGCGCTTACGACTGGGAACAGACCATTAAACAGAAACTGGTGTTCGATATCGAAATGGCGTGGGACAACCGAAAATCCGCCGTCAGTGACGATGTTAATGACTGTTTAAGCTACGCCGATGTCAGTGACGCAGTCATAGAACATGTCTCCTCACAGAATTTTGCGCTGGTTGAACGTGTTGCCGAAGAAGTGGCGGCGCTGCTGCTGGCGCGTTTTAACTCGCCGTGGGTACGCATTAAGCTCAGCAAACCCGGCGCGGTCGCGCAGGCGGCGAACGTTGGCGTGGTGATTGAGCGCGGAAAACGCAGTTAAATCCTGCCCTGAATAAAATTCAGAATCCGGTCGTATTTTAATTGTCATAAAAAAGCGTTAAAAGAGCACTCGGGGCTACGGGGCACCCTTTGCAGAAGCGGCGCAGATGAGCCGCTTTTTTATTGTTTGTTGTTTTAGCTGTTTTTTCCGATTAGCGGATACTTAATAGGGTTGGGTCGATAATGATTGCTGAAAGTCATTCATTGCTTGTAGCGGCTATTTTGGGTGTTGTTGAAGGGCTGACGGAGTTCCTGCCTGTCTCCTCGACTGGTCACCTGATTATTGTGGGTAATCTCCTGGGCTTTACGGGAGATACGTCGAAGTCCTTTGAGGTGGTTATTCAGCTGGGATCGATTCTGGCTGTGGTTGTGATGTTCTGGCGTCGATTGTTTGGCATGATTGGCCTGCATTTTGGCAAGCCACCAGCTCATGAAGGCACGGGGACGCGCCGTCTGAATCTCGGGCATATTATTTTGGGGATGATCCCGGCGACCGTACTAGGTTTGCTTTTGCATTCACAAATTAAATCTCTTTTCGAGCCTAAATACGTCATGTACTCGCTGGTTGTCGGCGGTGTTTTACTGATTGCCGCTGAATTGCTAAAACCCAAAAAACCGCGCGCGGAAGGGCTCGATGACATTACCTACGTGCAGGCGTTTATGATTGGCGTTTTCCAGTGTCTGGCGCTCTGGCCGGGATTTTCCCGTTCGGGTGCAACCATCAGCGGCGGGATGTTAATGGGCATCAGTCGTTTTGCGGCGTCTGAGTTCTCCTTCCTGTTGGCGGTGCCAATGATGATGGGCGCGACAGCGCTGGATTTGTATAAGAGCTACAGCTTCCTGACCATGGCCGATTTGCCGATGTTCGCGACCGGTTTTATCAGCGCATTTATCATCGCGCTGATTGCCATTAAAACCTTCCTGGCAGTGATTAAGCGTATTTCGTTTATCCCGTTTGCTATCTATCGCTTCTTTGTTGCTATCGCCGTGTACTATGTCTTTATCGCCTGATAATTGCTTAGCGCAACCATAAAAAAGCCCCGCAGGATATTCACCCTGCGGGGCTTTTTTTGACAGATGATACGGGTTAACTCGCCACTTCCTGCTTTTGTTTCCAGTCTGCCAGTGCTTGTGTCCGGCGCTTTTTAAGCTCATCGCGGATTTCTATTCCCTGAAAACCGGCATCCAGCACCTCTTTATTGCTAATGCTGCTCGCCACTTTGAAGGCTTCGCGCAGGTAATCCCCCTGCGGATAAGGGTTATTTTCGAACGTTGTACGCCCCCGCGCGTCAGCTTCGCTGGTCATGATCATCTGTTCCAGACGCTGCGGTTTACGCCAAACGTCGATGGTATCGAACAGTTTCAGCAAGGTTTCCGGGCGCAGCTTATTCACGGTGTGGATGAGGTCATGGAACTCGGCCACCAGTTTTGCCAGATCGCGGATATGTGTCGGCACTTTCAGGCGCTGACAGATATTCTCCACCAGTTTCACACCCGCCGGACCGTGGCCATGATGAGCCGGCCAGAATTGCGGCGGGGTCAGCGCTTTGCCCACATCATGGCAAAGCGCTGAAAAACGTACATCCACTTCCGGCGTCAGTGTGCTGGCGATTTTCAGTGTCATCAGCGTATGAATGCCGGTATCAATTTCCGGATGCCATTTCTCCGGCGCGGGCACGCCAAACAACGCATCGATTTCAGGGAATAACACTTTCAGCGCGCCGCAATCCCGAAGCACCTGGAAATACACCTGCGGATCCTGCGTTTGCAGCGCCTTTTCGGTTTCTTTCCAAACGCGTTCTGCAGTCAGGGCTTCCAGCTCACCGCTTTGGGCCATCTGCTGCATCAGCGTCTGCGTTTCAGGGGCAACGGTAAAACCTAAATGAGCAAATCGCGCCGCGAAACGGGCTACGCGCAGAACGCGTAACGGATCTTCTCCAAACGCATCTGAAACGTGGCGCAGCAGGCGCAATTCGATATCACGCTGGCCGTGATAAGGGTCGAAAAGTTCACCGCTGTCACTTTTGGCGATAGCGTTAATAGTCAGGTCACGCCGCATCAGATCCTGCTCGAGCGTGACATCCGGTGCGGCATAACAGGTAAAACCGTTGTAGCCTGAACCCGATTTTCTTTCCGTCCGCGCCAGCGCGTATTCATCATGAGTTTTGGGATGCAGGAACACCGGGAAGTCTTTGCCGACCTGCTGGTAGCCATTTTCCAGCATGTATTCAGGCGTTGCGCCGACCACCACCCAATCGTGTTCAGACACAGGCAGGTTTAATAAACTGTCTCGGACTGCGCCGCCGACCAGGTAAATCTCCACGCAATAACTCCTGAAATAAGTCAATTCCAACGCATTATGCTGCTGAAAGCCGAGCAGGGCGCTCTGCCTTTATCATAGCAAAGTTGTGTGGTTGATTTGCAGATTGATGCAAACACGAAAAGGCACCGGAGTGCCTTCACGTTGAACGAAAGTTGGAGCGGGTTAAGCGATCAGCTCATCCAGCGATCTTTTTTCCTGCGACGTGGAACCAGGTGCGGCAATACCAGACCCAGCACCAGACCGACACCGGCAACACCACCGCCGTACATAAACCATTGTAAAATAATGGTACGTTGCTTGTCGTCTAGCTGAACATTCACCGCGTCTACTTTCTTCTGCGCAACGATCAGCTGATTTTTCAGATCCTGATTTTCTTTCTTGAGGTTGTTGATGATGCTGTCGCTGGAGCCGACTTTCGTCTGCATTTCCGCGGTACGCTGGTTCCAGCTGGAATCAATATTCGTCAGCTTATCGGTTAGCGTTTTAACCTGTTGTTCCAGATCCGGAACGCGGGTTCGCAGGCTTGGGACATTACTTAACTGGTCGAGAGGGATCCACGCGGTTTTCCCTTTCGAGTCAACGATTTCGCCGTATTTAGTGCTGTCGTTGACGCTGCGCAGGGTGACTTCATCACCGGCATTCAGCGTGCCAACAATGCGATACTGATTACCCGGACCGCTGTGGATATAGGTGATCAAATCGTCGGAGATATAGCGCTTCTCGTCGGCGTGGGCAGTCCATGTGATGCTCAAACCAAGCAAAGCGAAACCAATTAGGCGTAATTTCTGCATTATTTCATCGTTTCTTTGTGAATTTAGGGAACGTGAAGTGCGGATCCGTTTTATCGGGATACGTCTTCTGGCAACCGCCATTTTCAGGCCATTGCGGCAAATTATCCGGTCAGTGCAATAAAAGTTTGGTTATTGCGAAACTTTGGAAACCGATATTAAGGGCAACAGTGTGACGACGCAATGTATAAACCGGAATGAGAACTATCTTACAATCCCGCAACATGCGGCTTGCGCGCTGTGCTTATGGTAGAATTGGAGCGACGCGTTAATCCCTTATTGGCAGCAAAGAATCGGTGTGAAGACTCCTATGACCGTAGAAATAGAATTAAAATTTATCGCCACCCCGGCCGCAATCGCCGAACTTCCTTCGCAGCTCGCGGTTTTCAACGCTGAGCACACCGCGCCATCGAAACTGACCAACATCTATTTTGAGACCGCGGATAACTATTTACGTTCGCATGATATTGGTCTGCGTATCCGTGGCTTTGACGATCAGTATGAAATGACCATCAAAACCGGCGGAAAAGTGGTGGGCGGCCTGCATCAGCGCCCGGAATATAATGTTGAGCTTAAAAAGCCGGTGCTGAAACTCAGCGCGTTTCCGAAAGATATCTGGCCGGAAGGGTGTAAGCCTGCTGCGCTGCAAAAAGAACTGACACCGCTGTTCCGCACCGATTTCACCCGCGAGAAGTGGGTGATCACTTACGGCGAAAGTGAGATTGAGCTGGGCCTGGATCAGGGTGTAGTGATCGCCGGTGAGTTGTCTGAGGCGCTGGCCGAAATTGAGCTTGAGCTGAAAAAAGGTAATACCGGGGATTTACTGAAACTGGCGGCAGAAATAGGGGCGCACGGCGGTTTACGTCAGGGCGGTTTCAGCAAAGCGGCTCGCGGTTATCATCTGGCGAAGGGCAATCCTGCGCGTGAGATCAAACCGTTGCCGGTGTTTAAAGCTCAGCCGAAAGCGACGGTGGAACAGGCAATGTCCGCCATGTTCGAACTGGCGCTGGATCACTGGCAATATCATGAAGAATTGTGGGTTCGTGGCGACAAAACCGCGCGTCTGACCGTTCTGCAGGCCGTCGAAACCGTGCGTCAGATTCTGGTGCTGTTTGGCGGACTGGTGCCGCGTAAAGCGTCATCGGAATTGCGTACGTTGCTGACCGATCTGGTGCCTGTTCTGGAACAGAAATCTGCTGATGCGCAGGAAATTTGCTACAGCGCCAGCTACCTGAAATGCAAGTTAGTGCTCACTTCCTGGCTGGCCACTTCAGGCTGGACACCATTCATCGATGATAAATCAGCGAAAAAACTGGAAGGCTCCTTCAAGCGTTTCGCAGATATTATGCTGGGCCGTACCGCCGCAGATCTGAAAGAGGCGTTCGCGCAGCCGCTGACCGAAGAAGGGTATCGCGATCAGCTGGCGCGTCTGAAACGTCAGATTATTACCTTCCATTTGCTGGGCGGGGCTTATCCTGAAAAAGATGTCGCTGCCTACATTGCCGGCTGGGCGGACCTGCAGCAGGCCATCGTTCAGCAGCAGCATGCCTGGGAAGATTCAGCCCG
Source organism: Rahnella sp. BCC 1045 (assembly GCF_019049615.1). NCBI lineage: Bacteria > Pseudomonadati > Pseudomonadota > Gammaproteobacteria > Enterobacterales > Yersiniaceae > Rahnella > Rahnella sp. BCC 1045. Next base: position 63,414 of record NZ_JAFMOZ010000142.1, read on the forward strand.
TTCTCATGCAGTGATGATGGATGCGTTCTGGTTAAACGGACAACCTCGTTAATTGACTGATAAGCCTGGGCTAATTGCCCGGGCTTTTTTTTGCAAGGAATCTGACTTCATGTTGCCACTTTCATCTGTTTTGCAAAGCCATGCGCAGAGTCTGCTAGAGCGCTGGCGTGAACATCCTGAAAACCTCCCGCTCCCCGATGATCAACAGCTGGCCGTGTTAACCAGCAGTGAATTCGTCACGGACAGTTTGCTGGCGTTTCCACAGTGGTGGCATGAAATCAATGAGAACCCCCCTCAGTCTCAGGAGTGGCAGCTTTATCGTCCGTGGCTGGAAGGAACACTGACCGGTGTGACGGACGAAAACGGGTTGATGAAAGCGCTGCGTCTGTTCCGCCGCCGTATTCTGACCCGCATCGCCTGGTCGCAAGCGGCACAAACAAGCGAAACAAAAGATACGCTGCATCAGCTGAGTGAACTGGCGGAATTGCTGATCGTCAGCGCCCGCGACTGGCTGTACGACGCCTGCTGTCGTGAGTTTGGTACGCCGGTCAACGCGGCGGGCGATCCGCAAAGAATGCTAATCCTGGGGATGGGAAAACTCGGCGGCGGCGAACTGAATTTTTCATCCGATATCGACCTGATTTTTGCCTATCCGGAAAACGGTCAGACCCGGGGCGGACGCCGCGAACTGGATAATGCCCAATTCTTCACCCGCCTGGGACAGCGGCTGATCAAAGCGCTGGATCAGCCGACCATCGACGGTTTTGTTTACCGTGTCGATATGCGTCTGCGTCCGTTTGGCGACAGCGGGCCGCTGGTGATGAGCTTCCCGGCGCTCGAAGATTATTATCAGGAGCAGGGGCGTGACTGGGAACGCTACGCGATGGTGAAAGCGCGCCTGATGGGCGGTGCGGATGACGCCAGCAGTCAGGAACTGCGCAAAATGCTGATGCCATTTGTGTTCCGCCGTTACATCGATTTCAGCGTGATCCAGTCATTACGTAATATGAAAGGAATGATCGCCCGCGAAGTCCGCCGCCGGGGTCTGAAAGACAACATCAAACTTGGCGCAGGCGGTATCCGCGAAATTGAATTTATCGTGCAGGTCTTCCAGCTGATCCGCGGTGGCCGTGAACCGGCATTGCAGCAACGGGCACTTTTACCGACGTTGCAGGCGCTGGAAAATCTGGGCTTATTGCCGGTTGAACAGGTTTTGCAACTGCGCACCAGTTATCTGTTCCTGCGTCGTCTGGAAAATCTCTTGCAGGCGATAGCCGATGAACAAACACAGACCTTACCTTCCGATGAACTCAATCAGGCACGTCTGGCGTGGGGCATGGATTACGCCGACTGGCCGCAGCTTCTGGATGCAGTAAATGCTCACATGCAGGCCGTGCGTGTGGTGTTTAACGATCTGATTGGTGATGACACGCCGGACGCGGAAGATGACCAGCAGCAGGCGCAGTTCAGCAGTTTATGGATTGATGCGCTTGAGCCTTCCGAACTTGCGCCGCTGGTGCCTCAGCTTGAGGAAAACGCCCTGCGCCATATTCTGCAACAGATTGCGGAATTCCGCCGTGATGTGGATAAACGCACCATTGGGCCGCGTGGTCGCGATCAGCTGGATTTGCTGATGCCGCGTTTGCTTGCGCAGGTTTGCACCTATAAAAATGCGGACGTCACGTTGCAACGCCTGATGCAGTTGCTGCTCAACATCGTCACCCGCACGACCTACATTGAGCTGCTGGTCGAATATCCCGGTGCGCTCAGGCAACTGATTCGCCTGTGCGCGGCCTCGCCGATGGTCGCGAATCAGTTGGCACGTCATCCTTTGTTGCTCGACGAACTGCTCGACCCGCGCACCCTTTATCAGCCGATTGAGCTGGGCGCTTACCGTGATGAACTGCGCCAGTATCTGATGCGCGTGCCGACGGAAGATGAAGAGCAGCAGCTGGAAGCCGTGCGCCAGTTCAAGCAGGCGCAGCATCTGCGCATTGCCGCCGGAGATATTTCCGGTGCGCTGCCGGTCATGAAAGTCAGCGACCATTTAACCTATCTGGCCGAAGCGATTCTTGAAGTCGTTGTGCAGCAGGCGTGGGATCAGATGGTCGTAAAATACGGTCAGCCAGCGCACCTTCAGCACCGTGAAGGGCGGGGTTTTGCAGTTATCGGTTATGGGAAATTAGGCGGGTGGGAACTGGGTTACAGTTCAGATCTGGATCTGGTTTTCCTGCTTGATTGCGCGCCGGAGGTGATGACTGACGGCGAACGCGTGATCGACGGGCGTCAGTTCTATCTGCGTCTGGCACAGCGAATTATGCACCTCTTCAGCACGCGCACATCGTCGGGCATTTTGTATGAAGTGGATCCGCGTCTGCGGCCTTCCGGCGCTTCCGGCATGCTGGTCAGCACCATCGAAGCGTTTGCCGATTATCAGGCCAACGAAGCCTGGACGTGGGAACATCAGGCGCTGGTGCGCGCGCGCGTCGTTTACGGCGACCCGATTCTCACGCAGCAGTTTGATGCCACACGGCGTGGAATACTCTGCCGTCAGCGCGACGATGCGGAGCTGCGCAAAGAAGTCCGCGAAATGCGTGAGAAAATGTACCAGCATCTCGGCAGTAAAAAAGCCGGTGAGTTTGATCTGAAAGCCGATCCCGGCGGCATCACGGATATTGAATTCATTGCACAATATCTGGTCTTACGTTTCGCCCACGATCAGCCAAAGCTGACGCGCTGGTCTGATAACGTCAGGATTTTTGAGCTGATGGCGCAATACGACATCATGCCGGAAGACGAGGCCCGTAATCTGACCCATGCTTACGTGACGCTGCGCGATGAAATTCATCATCTGGCGTTACAGGAGCACAGCGGAAAAGTTGCCGCTGACAGTTTTGCCGGTGAACGTGCGCAAATCCGCATCAGCTGGGAAAAATGGCTGGGCTGAGGGTTTTTATTCGAGGGACAGGCGCTTGTGATATTATCCGGCGCACTATTTCTATGTTGAGTTTTGCCTGTTTTGGAGTCTTGGGATGAAAGTGACTTTGCCTGATTTTCACCGCGCGGGTGTGCTGGTGGTCGGTGACGTAATGTTAGACCGCTACTGGTATGGCCCGACCAACCGTATTTCACCGGAAGCTCCGGTACCGGTCGTGAAGGTGAATACCATCGAAGAACGCCCTGGCGGCGCGGCTAACGTGGCGATGAACATTTCGTCCCTCGGTGCCTCTTCCCGTTTGATCGGCCTGACCGGTGTGGACGATGCGGCGCGCGCGCTGAGCGAGCGTCTGGCGGAAGTGAAGGTAAACTGCGATTTCGTGGCGCTGCCTTCTCACCCGACCATCACCAAACTGCGTATTCTTTCCCGAAACCAGCAGCTGATTCGACTCGACTTTGAAGAGGGTTTTGAAGGCGTTGATCTGCAACCGATGCTGACCAAAATTGAACAGGCGTTGCCGCAAAGCGGTGCGCTGGTGCTGTCGGATTACGCTAAAGGTGCGCTGACCGAAGTGCAGAAGATGATACAGCTGGCGAGAAAAGCCGGTGTGCCGGTGCTGGTGGATCCTAAAGGTTCTGACTTTGAACGCTACCGTGGCGCGACGTTGCTGACACCGAATCTTTCCGAGTTTGAAGCGGTGGTGGGCTGTTGTAAAAACGAAGACGAAATCGTGGTTCGTGGCATGCAGCTGATTGAAAACTTCGAGCTTTCTGCGCTGCTGGTGACCCGTTCAGAAAACGGTATGACCTTGTTGCAGCCGGGCAAAGCCCCTTTCCATATGCCAACGCAGGCGCAGGAAGTGTATGACGTGACCGGTGCCGGTGACACGGTGATCGGTACGCTGGCTGCGGCGCTGGCGGCCGGGAATACGCTGGAAGAATCGTGCTTCCTGGCAAACGCTGCGGCGGGTGTTGTGGTCGGGAAACTCGGGACATCGACCGTTTCTCCGGTCGAGCTGGAAAATGCCATCGGCGGGCGTTCAGACGTGGGCTTCGGCGTGATGACTGAAGAACAGCTGAAAGCCGCGGTCGCAATGGCGCGTCAGCGTGGCGAGAAAGTCGTCATGACCAACGGCATTTTTGACATCCTCCATGCAGGTCATGTGTCTTATCTGGCGAATGCCCGTAAGCTTGGCGATCGTCTGATTGTCGCGGTGAACAGCGATGCTTCTACAAAACGTTTGAAAGGCGAAACCCGTCCGGTGAATACGTTGCAAAACCGTATGATCGTGCTGGGTGCGCTCGGCGCGGTTGACTGGGTTGTGTCGTTTGAAGAAGATACGCCACAGCGTCTGATTGCCGGGATCTTACCGGATCTGCTGGTGAAAGGCGGCGACTACAAACCGGAGCAAATTGCCGGTAGTGTAGAAGTCTGGGCGAACGGCGGCGAAGTGCGCGTGCTGAATTTTGAAGATGGTTTATCTACCACCAAAATCATCAATCAGATCAAAGCGCAGGACTGATTTTCTGCGGTTGAATTTCTGATGTTCGCACCGAAGGGCTTATCTGATAAGCCCTTTTCTTTTTGATTTTTCACTCAAAAAAACAAACGGAAGTGACTCTGTTGTGAGCGGATTAAAACAGGAATTAAGTCTGGCGCAGGGCGTCGGACTGCTCTCCACTTCATTATTGGGAACCGGCGTTTTCGCGGTGCCTGCGCTTGCCGCACAGCTGGCGCAAAACGACAGTCTGTGGGCATGGCCGGTGCTGATCCTGCTGGTGTTCCCGATTGCGATTGGCTTTGCCGCGCTGGGCCGGCATTTCCCGAGTGCAGGCGGTGCCGCGCATTTCGTGGGAAAAGCGTTCGGGCCGCACATGGCGCGCGTGACAGGCTGGCTGTTTTTGTCCGTTATTCCGGTCGGATTGCCCGCCGCGCTGCATATTGCTGCCGGTTTCTGGCAGGCGGCTTTTGGCTGGAGCAGCGAAAATCTGCTGCTGGTTCAGCTGGGAACGCTGCTCGTGATCTGGTTTTTGGGCACACGCAGCGCAGGATCCAGTGCGAATATCCAGACGCTGATCGCGCTTTTGGTCGTCGCCCTGGTCGTGGCAATCTGGTGGAAAGGAGATATCACGTTGCCGGAAATCCCGCTGCCTGCGGTACGTGATGTTTCGCCCTCCAGTCTTTTTGATGCGCTGGCCGTGATGTTCTGGTGCTTTGTCGGGCTGGAGGCGTTTGCGCATCTGGCGACAGAATTTCGTCATCCGGAACGTGATTTTCCGCGCGCGCTGCTGATCGGCATGCTGGTAGCCGGCGCCGTGTACTGGGGCTGTACGGTCGCGGTATTGAAATTCCATGCGTGGGGCGAAGGGCGGGAAGCGGGCGCGTCATTACCGGGGATTGTGGTACAGCTTTTCGGGCAAAAAGCGCTTTGGGTGGCCTGCATTATTGGTTATCTGGCCTGCTTTGCCAGCGTGAATATTTACACGCAAAGCTTCGCCCGGCTGGTGTGGTCGCAGGCTCAGCTGAAACCTGAAAGCAAACTGGCACAACTTTCTGCCCAGCAGGTGCCGGTAGCGGCGCTTAATCTGGTGGTGGGCTGCTGTATGTTGTTCACGTTACTGATTTACTGGCTGCATTTGCCGCTCGGGGCGCTGATTACCTACGCCAACGGGATTTTCATTCTGATCTATCTGTTGTGCATGATTTCCGGAGCAAAAATCCTGACGGGCCGGTCAAAATGGATGGCAACGCTCGGGGCGATTTTGTGCTGCGGGCTGCTGGCGATGGTTGGCTGGAAATCGCTGTATGCGCTGGTGGTGTTCGCGGCGCTATGGGGATTTCTGCCACGGGTAAAAACGGTGCTTCGTCCGCAATAAAGCCTGAGCAAAATAGATGAAAAAGGCCTGCGCAGCAGGCCTTTTCTGTTTCCGGCGGACTTATGGTTGCGGAAATTCAGGCAGGATTTTGCGGTTTTTCCGCTTCGTTCAGTTTGCCTTCCAGCGCGGCCAGACGTTGTTCCAGCACGGCCAGTTTTTCGCGGGTACGCAGCAAAACCTGGGTCTGCACGTCAAACTCTTCGCGATTGACTAAATCCATACGGCTGAACTGCGCCTGCAATACCTGACGGATTTTCTTCTCGGCATCTTCACCAAACTCACGGATCCCTTTCGGCATCGATTCGTGAACCTGGCGGGCAATTTGTTCAATTTTTTTCGGGTCAATCATGTTATTTCCTTTTCTCGAAGGCGGTGCTTTTCTTTAGTGTAATCGCTGAAGCTGTTTCTATAAACCTTCAGAGGCACTAAATGGCCAAACCACAGGATTGCTCTGCTCATTTATTGGCGTTATAGTTGCCTTGCTTATTCTCAGGGCGGGGTGAAAGTCCCCACCGGCGGTAAACCACAGAATACCGGAAGGTGATCATAATCCCTTCCAAGTGGAAGCCCGCGAGCGCTCAATCCTTCGGGGTTAGAGGTCAGCAGATCCGGTGTAATTCCGGGGCCGACGGTTAAAGTCCGGATGGGAGAGAGTAACGATTCAAGCCGGGCAAATTTTTGCCCGCTGCGTTATTTTTTATAACTGTAGCACGCCTTCTGGCTGCTTCAGCTAGCCTCCTCAAGACGCCCTGATTCTGGTAATCCACATACAGAACATGAGGTTATTTTTACCATGAATCAGACCCTACTTTCCGAATTCGGTACATCCACTGAACGTGTTGAACGTGCTCTCGACGCGATGCGTAATGGCGTGGGTGTGTTGGTACTGGATGACGAAGATCGTGAAAACGAAGGCGATTTAATCTTTGCCGCCGAAAACATGACCGTTGAACAAATGGCGCTGACTATTCGCCACGGCAGCGGCATCGTCTGCCTGACCATGAACGAAGACAGCCGTAAAAAGCTCGATTTGCCGATGATGGTTGAGAACAACTCCAGCCCGTTCCAGACACCTTTCACCGTGACAATTGAAGCGGTTGAAGGCGTGACGACCGGTGTTTCTGCGGCTGACCGCATTACCACCATTCGTGCGGCCATCAAAGACGGAGCGAAACCTTCTGACCTGAACCGCCCGGGGCATATCTTCCCGCTGCGCGCACAGGCAGGCGGCGTGCTGACCCGCGGTGGTCACACCGAAGCGTCAGTGGATCTGGCCACACTTGCCGGGCTTAAGCCGTTCGGCGTGCTGTGTGAACTGACCAACGATGACGGCAGCATGGCACATGCGCCGGAAGTCATCGTCTTTGCCCGCGCGCACAATATGCCCGTGGTGACGATTGCCGATCTGGTGGCTTACCGCCAGGCGCAAACCCGTCAGGCAAGCTGAATAACCGGTTGTGCGCATTAAGAAAGGCCGCTTATGCGGCCTTTTTGCTATGTATTCCTGCATTTTGTCTGAACCGAAAATTCCCGCTCATTGCCTTTGATTTGCCTCTTCAAATTTATTGAACATCTCCTTCATGGTTATCCGGCTGTAACCGCCACTGAAAAAGAGTACCGTATTTTCATCACGCGGAAGGCGCTCCGCCGCTCCGCTCTTTTTCAGTCTGCGGTAAGGAATTAATGATGACGACTCAACGTATGCCCGCACTCTTCTTAGGCCACGGCAGCCCGATGAATGTGCTGGAAGATAACGTTTATACCCGTGCCTGGCATGCGCTGGGCGAATCTTTGCCACGTCCAAAAGCGATCCTGGCCGTATCTGCCCACTGGTTTACCCGCGGCACGGCGGTGACGGCGATGGAAAACCCGCGCACCATCCATGATTTTGGTGGTTTCCCGCAGGCGCTGTTTGATAAACGTTATCCGGCACCGGGTTCACCGGCGCTGGCGAAACGGGTTCAGGAATTGCTCAGCCCGGTAAATGTGATGGCCGATACCAGCGAGTGGGGGTTTGACCACGGCACCTGGGGCGTATTGATCAAGATGTATCCGGACGCCGATATTCCGGTGATCCAGCTGAGCATCGATGGCACGCAGCCGCCGGAATATCACTATGAACTGGGCAAAAAGCTGGCCGCGCTGCGTGACGAAGGCGTGATGATTGTCGCCAGCGGTAACGTGGTACATAACCTGCGAATGGTGAAATGGGACGGCAACGGCGAGCCGTATCCGTGGGCGATTGCGTTCGAAAAGTATGTGAAAGATAACCTGAGCTGGAAGGGCGAGGCGAAAGATCATCCTCTGGTGAAGTTTATGGAACATGAAGGCGGCGCGTTATCGAATCCGTCTCCGGATCACTATCTGCCATTGCTGTATGTTTTAGGTGCGTGGGAGGGTTCGGAGCCGATCACACTGCCAACTGACGGGATCGTGATGGGATCGCTTTCCATGCTTTCTGTTCAGGTGGGATAACGCTCAAAAACAAAAAGGATAATGAATTCCTTCATTATCCTTTTTTACGCGTTTTATCCGACAATGGTATGTGGATAGAAACGTGACAGATCCTGCGTGATCAGCGCTTTATCTTCGCGGATGCCAATCCCGCAAGGCTGATCGTTGACCAGCCAGCTGCCGATCAGCGTGTAACTGCCTTCGAATACCGGCAACGGATGGAACTGTTGCACGATCATGCCTTCTGCACCATACGGGCCGTCAACACTGGCCACTTCATGGCCTTTCTCGATGACTTTGATGTTAGCGCCTTCGCGTGAAAACAGTGGCTTCACGACGTAGTGATCCAGTTCCGGGTGAGCATCTTCAGCAAAATACGCCGGTAACAGATTCGGGTGATCCGGGAACATTTCCCACAGCAACGGCAGCAGGGCTTTGTTCGACAAAATGGCCTTCCAGGCAGGTTCAAGCCAGCGAACACCGGCGTCTTCCAGCTTGGTGGCGAACACTTCGCGGAACATAAATTCCCACGGATACAGCTTGAACAGGTTGGAAATCACCTGATCCTGCGTATCGGTAAACTGCCCGCGCTCGCCCAGACCGATTTCTTCGATAAACAGGAATTCGCTGGCCAGTTCAGCCTCCAGCGCGCAGTCCTGTAAATACTGAACGGTGCCGCGATCTTCTTCGGTGTCCTGACAGCAGGCGATGTGCAGTAACGAAAAACCGTGCTCGTTCTTCAGTTCGCTGAAACGCTCGATCAGCTTTTCCTGCAAACTGTTGTACTGATCGGCATCTGGCGGCAAGTTACCCGCAGCGATTTGATCTTCGAGCCACAGCCACTGGAAGAAAGCCGCTTCATAGAGAGAGGTCGGTGTATCGGCGTTATTTTCCAGCAGCTTGGGTGGATTCACACCGTCATAGGCCAGATCCAGGCGCGAATACAGCGAAGGTTGTTGCGTGCGCCATGAACTGCGGACAAATTCCCAGACGTGTTTTGGGATCTGGAATTTCGCCATCAGTTTGTCGTCATTCACCACACGCTCAACCACTTTTAAGCACATCTGATGGATGTCGGCAGTGGCGTCTTCAATCTCTTCAATCTGCGCCAGCGTGAACTGATAATAAGCATCTTCACACCAGTAGGGTTCGCCATACATGGTGTGAAAATTGAAGCCAAACTCCGTGGCTTTTTCGCGCCAGTCCGGGCGCTCATTAATCGCTAAACGTTTCATTTTATCTCTTAGCCACCCATGCTGCGGCCAGGGCTGCGAGGTGCCGCAGAGGAGCTGCGTTGCATTGAGGTTTGTTTGGCTACGCTGTCGCCGAAGCCACCGCGTGTAATAGTGTTTGTGACTGCCGGTTTCGGTGCCATGGCGGTTTTCGGCACATTCATGGTGCGGCCACCTGCGGTTGCCGGGCCATAGTTTTTGCCGGTGGCATCGACGAATTTGCCGTTTGCCGGGCTGGCCGGGTTTTTAGAGCTGAAAAGAGGCTGCTGCGCGTAAGCGCCGCCGCTCATCATCCGGCCCATCATATAACCTGCCATCAAAGGCATCCACATGCTGCCACTGCTCTGGCCTTCGGCTGAAGCGACACCAGCCTGCGCGGGAGCCTGAGTACACTGGCCTTCGCCGAACTCAGCAATACAGTCTTCACGGCTGGCGTATTTAGGTGCCGTTTTTGCCGCTTCTGTTTTGGCTGCGTTGTAGGCATCGACGCACTGCGTGCTGCCGGACGGATTGGCTTTCGTACAGTCGTCAGCATTCTGATACAAGGAAACCGTTTCGTCGGTTTTCTCACAGGCAGACAACATAAAGACGGCGCTTACCGCCAGTGCGACAGGTGTGATCCGAGAGCTACGCCATGATTTACGGAAGGTAGCCAGGTTAACGTGTTGTGTCCGTTTCATCGTTCTTATCCCATGTGTAGGGCTTTTTTGCCCTTTCCCAGTAGGGCCTAAGAATAGGGGAAAGTGGGTGATTGTTAAAGCAGCGAAGGCAATTGTTACGAGACTTTACAGAGGGGCGTGACGGAGGCAAAAAAAAGCAGCCTTTTCAGGCTGCCCTGGTCTTTACGATGAAAAAAGAAACCTGCCAGATTTAGTTCTGGAAAGGGTTGCCGCTTTTCTTCGTCGTGCGGGTTTGGGTGGTTGCGCTGGCTTTTTCAGTACGCGGTGCAGCCGCCGTGCTGTTGCCATAACCGTCCGCCGTGGCGTCCTGCTGCGGGGTTTCAGGTGCAACCTGATCCGGTGCCGTTGGCACAGGTTTACCCAGAGCACCGTTCAGTGCCAGCAGATCGCTTTCGTTTAGCGTACCCAGTGCTGACTTGATGTTCAGCTGGTTGATCAGATACGTGTAACGGGCGCTGGAAAGCTGTTGTTTGGCGTTATACAGCGTGGTGGTCGCATCCAGCACATCAACGATAGTACGTGTACCCACCTGATAGCCGGCTTCCATCGCATCTAAAGAACTCTGAGCAGAAACAACGGCTTGTTTATAGGCGTTGATGCTGCTGATAGAGGCAGAGATGTTGTTGAAGGAAGAACGTACGGTCTGAACAACGCTGCGGTGCGCGCTTTCCAGTTGTTCGCTGGCGCCAACAAAATTGTACTGAGCTTGTTTGACCTGAGAGGTTACAGAACCGCCGCTGTACAGTGGCAGAGAGAAGCTCAGACCAATTTTGTTCTGGCCTGCATCGGCATCCTGGTAGCTGGAAGAACCGCCAGTTTTGTCGCCGTGGTATTTGGTATTGCTGATACCGGTAGACGCGGTCAGATCAACCGTAGGCATGTGGCCGGTTTCCGCATAACGGATTTGCTCACGAGCCAGATCCTGTGACAGACGTGCAGACAGCAAGCTCAGGTTGCGGCTTTCTGCTTCTTTCAACAGGGTGGCTACCGGCTGCGGACGCGTGGTGTTGAAGTTATCCACGTTCAGGGAAGAGAGTTGCGGATAGTACATGCCGGTCACCTGACGCAGAGATTCCAGTGCGTTATCCAGGTTATTGCGGGCAGTCACTTCGTTAGCCAATACGGTGTCGTATTGTGAACGGGCGTTTTGCACGTCAGTGATAGCCACCAGGCCAACATTAAAACGCTGCGTGGTTTGATCCAGCTGACGATAAATAGCCTGTTTCTGCGCTTCGGTATAAGAGAGTGAATCGATCGCACTCAATACGTTGAAATAAGCCGTCGCAGAATTCAGGATTAAAGATTGCTGGTCAGTCTGGTAAGACACATCCTGAATACCGGCAGTTTTTTCCTGCAAGGTCAGTGCGCGCCATTTTGACATATCAAAAAGGGTCTGCGTTAATTGCAGGCTGGCGCTGCCAACATCACTATTAACGCCATTCGCATCGCGGTAGCCATTGGTATAACCATAATCCGCACCCAAACCGAGTTGCGGTAATAAAGGACTGCGGCTTTCGTTGATTTTTTCGAATGCAGCATCCCGGTCAGCAGCGGATTTGCGCAGGTCCGGGTTACTCGTCCTGGCTTGCTGATAGACCTGCATCAGGTTTTCGGCCTGGCTTATCGTACTGAAGCCGCCCAGGCTGAGTCCGATGAGAAGGGGGAGCAGTTTCTTCATTTGCATTCCTTGTTGTGCAGCAATGTTGTTATGTATGGTGGCGCAGTCAAATAAACCAATAGACGCGGATTCTAGCAGAGTCAGGCTAGCGGGGAGGTTGGCTTAACGTGCCTTCCCCGCTGGATGTGCCTAAATCTATCACAAACAACCTTGATTATTATTAACGCATTTTCATCAAACTGACCTCAAAGGACGATAAATTGCCTTTATGAGGGAAGAGGAAAACAATCCATGTGTGCATTCAAAAGTTCACCGGTTAGTTTCGGTAAAGATGATGTAGAAATTATTGCACGTGAGACGCGATATAAAGGTTTTTTTTCTATTATTGCATATCGGTTTCGTCACCGGCTGTTTAATGGGGAAATGAGCGGCGAAGTTGTGCGTGAAGTTTTCGAAAGGGGCCATGCAGCGGTGCTGCTGCCTTATGATCCGCAGCGCGATGAAGTCGTGCTGATTGAACAGATCCGCATCCCATGTATTGATTCCAGTGATACCCCATGGCTTCTGGAGATGGTCGCCGGTATCATTGAAGAGGGCGAGACAGTCGAAGACGTCGCCCGCCGTGAAGCACTCGAAGAAGCGAACATTGTGGTAAAACGCTGTAAACCGGCTGTGAATTACCTGGCCAGCCCGGGCGGAACCAGCGAGCGTCTTTCTATTATGGTCGGCGAAGTTGATGCGACAACGGCAGAAGGAATTCACGGTCTGGAAGCAGAGAATGAAGACATCCGGGTGCATGTGGTCAGCCGCGAACAGGCTTACCGCTGGGTGGAAGAGGGAGCGATAGATAATGCGGCGTCAGTGATTGCTCTGCAATGGCTGCAGCTACACCATGAATCCCTGAGAAAAGAGTGGGCCATCGAATGATTAAGCGCTATACCCCTGATTTCCCTGAAATGATGAGATTGTGCGAAACCAATTTCGCACAATTGCGCCGTTTGATGCCGCGCACCGATGAGCCCGGTGAAACAGTGACATATCAGGTGAGTAGCGCCACATATTGCCTGACGATCCTCGAATCGACGCGCTATACGTCGCTGGTGGAAATCAAACAGACCGCACCGGCCGTCAGTTACTGGAGCCTGCCTTCACTGACGGTTCGCCTGTATCACGACGCCATGGTGGCCGAAGTGTGTGCGAGTCAGCAGATCTTTCGCTTCAAAGCACGCTATGATTACCCTAATAAAAAGTTGCATCAGCGTGATGAAAAGCATCAAATTAACCAGTTCCTGGCGGACTGGCTGCGTTATTGCCTTGCGCACGGAGCGATGGCAATTCCGGTGTGTTAGACAGACTTCAACAACAAAGGAAACGATTTGGAAAGCCTGTTTAAACTGCCTTTGGTGAATGGGGCCAAAGTCAGAATTCTACAGATTACAGATACCCATCTTTTTGCCGGTGAAGATGAGACATTGCTGGGCGTGAATACGTTTAACAGCTATCGCGCGGTGCTGGACGCTATAAAAGCACAGCAGCGCGAAGTCGATATCATCGCGGCAACCGGTGATCTGGCTCAGGATCAGTCGGTGGAAGCCTACCATCAGTTTGCCCGTGGTATCAGCGAACTGGCGGCACCCTGTGTCTGGTTGCCCGGTAACCATGATTTCCAGCCTGCAATGGTGAATGCCTTGCAGGAAGCCGGGATCAGCCCCTCCAAACATGTCCTCCTCGGTGACGACTGGCAGATAATCCTGCTCGATACGCAGGTTTTCGGCGTGCCGCACGGAGAGTTGAGCGAGTATCAGCTGGAATGGATGGAACGTTGCCTGAATGCGTATCCCGATCGCTTTACCCTGCTGATGCTTCATCACCATCCGCTGCCTTCTGGCTGTACCTGGCTCGATCAGCACAGCCTGCGTAACGCGCACATGCTGGCGAATGTTCTGGTCAATTACCCGAAAGTGAACACGCTTTTGTGCGGCCACATTCATCAGGAGCTGGATCTCGACTGGTACGGACGTCGTCTGTACGCCACGCCGTCTACCTGCGTTCAGTTCAAACCGCATTGCACTAATTTCACGATTGATACCGTCGCACCGGGATGGCGTTATCTCGATTTGTATCCTGATGGCCGTGTCGAAACCCAGGTTTTCCGTCTGGAAACCAGCGAGTTTCATCCTGACACCGAGTCGGACGGGTACGAATGAATACCTTACTTTACCTGCACGGTTTCAACAGCTCACCGAACTCGGCCAAAGCCACGTCGCTCAAAAACTGGCTGGCGAAGAACCATCCTGAAATCGATATGGTGATTCCGCAATTACCGCCGTATCCGGTCGATGCGGCTGAGCAGTTAGAAAACTTAGTGATCCGTCATGCCGGTAAAAAGCTGGGCATTGTCGGTTCCTCGCTGGGCGGGTATTACGCCACCTGGTTGTCGCAATGTTTCGCCGTGCCCGCGGTGGTGGTTAACCCCGCCGTGAAACCGTATGAACTGCTGATCGACTTCCTCGGGCAAAACGAGAACCCCTACACCGGCCAGCAATATGTGTTAGAGTCACGCCACGTTTACGATCTGAAAGTCATGCAGATTGAACCGCTGGAGTCGCCGGATTTACTCTGGTTACTGCAACAAACGGGCGATGAAATCCTCGATTACCGTCAGGCTGTGGCGTATTACACTGCTTGTCGTCAGACGGTCGAACCTGAAGGAAATCATGCATTTGTCGGCTTTGAACGCTATTTTTCGCCGATTGTAGATTTTCTTGAGCTGACGGCAGACTAACATCGTCAGGGTGACGTTTTCCCCGGATGTTTCGCGTCTGCTTTCTGCCAGTGCTTCCGCCCGCCCAAATACTGTATCGTTAGCCCACAAACCTATGAGCCACGAATAATCAACGATGAGCCAGTCAACTTATAACGCGGATTCCATAGAGGTCCTCAGCGGACTTGAACCGGTGCGCCGCCGTCCGGGCATGTATACCGATACCACCCGGCCAAACCATCTCGGCCAGGAAGTCATAGATAACAGCGTCGATGAGGCATTAGCCGGTCACGCAAAGCGTATCGAAGTGATCCTCCACGAAGATCAGTCTCTCGAAGTCATTGATGATGGCCGCGGCATGCCGGTAGATATCCACCCGGAAGAAGGCGTGCCTGCCGTTGAGCTGATTTTCTGCCGTCTGCACGCAGGCGGTAAATTCTCCAATAAAAACTACCAGTTCTCCGGCGGCCTGCACGGCGTGGGGATTTCGGTGGTGAATGCCTTATCCAAACGTGTCGAGGTGGCGGTAAAACGCGGCGGCGAAGTGTATGAAATGGCGTTTGAAAACGGCGACAAAGTTGAAGATTTACATGTCACCGGCACCTGCGGTAAACGCACTACGGGTACCAGCGTACATTTCTGGCCTGACGGCAGTTTCTTCGACAGCCCGCGTTTTTCGGTCAGCCGCCTCAGCCATTTGCTGAAAGCAAAAGCCGTCCTGTGCCCTGGCGCTGAAATCATTTTCAAAGACAAAGTGAATAACACCGAACAACGCTGGTGTTATGAAGACGGTCTGACCGACTACCTGATGGAAGCGGTGAACGGCCTGATTACGCTGCCTGAAAAAGCATTCGTCGGCACGTTCGCCGGTGACACCGAAGCGGTTGACTGGGCGCTGCTGTGGCTGCCGGAAGGTGGTGAACTGCTGACGGAAAGCTACGTCAACCTGATCCCGACCATGCAGGGCGGTACGCACGTTAACGGTCTGCGTCAGGGGCTGCTGGATGCCATGCGTGAATTCTGCGAATTCCGCAATATCCTGCCGCGTGGTGTGAAATTGTCGGCGGAAGATATCTGGGAGCGCTGCGCGTATGTGCTTTCGGTGAAAATGCAGGATCCGCAATTCGCCGGCCAGACCAAAGAACGCCTGTCTTCACGTCAGTGCGCCGCTTTTGTTTCCGGCGTGGTGAAAGATGCATTCAGCCTGTGGCTGAATCAGAACGTACAGGCCGCAGAACAGTTGGCCGAGTTGTGTATTTCCAGCGCTCAGCGACGTCTGCGTGCCGCCAAAAAAGTGGTGCGTAAGAAACTGACCAGCGGCCCGGCGCTGCCGGGCAAACTGGCGGACTGTACGTCGCAAGATCTGAACATGACCGAACTGTTCCTGGTGGAAGGGGATTCCGCAGGCGGTTCTGCCAAGCAAGCGCGTGACCGCGAATATCAGGCGATCATGCCGCTGAAAGGGAAGATCCTGAACACATGGGAAGTCTCTTCTGATGAAGTGCTGGCCTCTCAGGAAGTGCACGATATTTCCGTGGCGATCGGTATCGATCCGGACAGCGAAGATCTGACCCAATTGCGGTACGGCAAAATCTGTATCCTTGCGGATGCGGACTCCGACGGTTTGCACATCGCTACCTTGCTGTGTGCGCTGTTTGTCCGTCACTTCCGTTCGCTGGTGCGCGGCGGTCATGTGTATGTGGCGATGCCGCCTTTATACCGAATCGATCTGGGCAAAGAAGTGTTCTATGCGCTGGATGAGCAGGAAAAAGAAGGCGTGCTGGATCAGCTGAAACGTAAGAAAGGCAAGCCTAACGTTCAGCGATTCAAAGGATTGGGTGAAATGAACCCGTTGCAGTTACGCGAAACCACGCTGGATCCGAACACCCGCCGTCTGGTGCAGCTGACTATCGATGAAGACGATATCGATCAGACGCTGCGTATGATGGATATGTTACTGGCGAAGAAGCGTTCTGAAGATCGCCGTAACTGGTTGCAGGAAAAAGGCGACACCGCCGAACTGGACGTCTGACCCTTCAGATTGCCGCATAAAAAATGCCGGGCGCTTTGCAGCTCCGGCATTTTTTTTTAGTAAAGCCCGTCAGACAATCAGGCTTTCTCAATAATATGGATCACCACATCCAGCACGTCGGCTTTGATGTTTTCGCGGTGCTTGTCCATATGTTCAGCCTGCTGATGCGCCTCGAGATGCGCCAGGCTTTCCCAGTCTTCCAGCATAAAGATGGAATCAGGGACCGTTTTGCGCCACGGGATCTGACCGTTGAAATCAACGTAAGGCTCGTAACGGTGACAACCTTTTTCTGCCAGAACGTCCGGCAGCAGGGCGGTAATTTTTTCCATAACCGAATCGCGACGGCCTGGTTTTACTTTGATTTCAGCAATAACAGTGATCATAAAAACCTCTTTCCCGGGTGACCTTCAACCTTAGGCCTGACCGAATACATTTTCAAGGTGAGCGCGGTAGCGGGCGAAATCCCCTTCCACGTCAGGCTGTTTAATCACGTCGTTACACATAAAGGTCGGCAGCGTGTCGAGGCCAATAAACTGGTTAGCTTTGTGCTGTGCGAGATAAACGCCGTCAACGCCAACGCCGTGGAAGAACTGCTCTTTATCTTCGAACGCTTCCAGCGGGGCATTCCAGGTGACAGAAAGCATGTAGCTTTTGCCCTGCAACAGGCCACCGGAACCGTATTTTTTGGAATCATCAGAACGGGTACGGCCATCGCTGGCGTACAGTTTGCCGTGACCTTCGGTGAAGACTTCATCGACGTATTTTTTCAGCGTCCACGGCATACCCATCCACCAGCCTGGCTGCTGATAAATGATGGCATCGGCCCACAGATAACTTTCGATTTCGGTCTGTACGTCATAACCCTCCTCAAGAACCGTCACGCGCACGTCGTGGCCCGCGTCACGCAGGAAACTGCTGGCGACGTCAGTCAGGCTGTTGTTCAGGGCACCTTTAGAGTGGGCAAAAGTCTTGCCTGCATTGATAATCAGGATGTTGCTCATGGTCTTTTCCTTAAATTGAATTCTGGCTCTCAGGCTGTTATCACGTAGTGTACCCAACTCCGCAGGGAGGAAAAATGTGATATTGCGCACAAGACTATTGACTCAGATGCAATAATGACAAGAAAAGACGTTGGATTTTGCCATCTGGCGTTCTGAAAATCGCTTAAAAACCCCGCACAAACACAGCAACTGTGACAGCCATGCGGCAGATGATGTACTATCGCGAACATCATTGCCCTGCGGCAGCCGCCTTGGTGCGCCAGCGGGTGCAAGCTTCCTAAATTTCCAAAACGATAACGCCACGGGTCTGAGGATTAAACATCAATGAGCGAAATGACTCATGACGGAACAGAGCGTTTAGCACTGCACACGTTTACCGAGAACGCCTATCTCAACTATTCCATGTACGTCATCATGGACCGCGCGCTGCCGTTTATCGGCGACGGGCTGAAGCCGGTACAGCGCCGTATTATTTATGCGATGTCCGAGCTGGGCCTGAGCAATAACGCCAAATTCAAAAAATCTGCACGTACCGTCGGTGACGTGCTGGGTAAATACCATCCTCACGGCGACAGTGCCTGCTACGAAGCCATGGTGCTGATGGCGCAGCCATTCTCTTACCGTTATCCGCTGGTTGACGGGCAAGGGAACTGGGGCGCGCCGGATGATCCGAAATCCTTCGCGGCGATGCGTTATACCGAATCGCGGCTGTCGAAATACGCCGACGTTCTGTTACGCGAGTTAGGGCAGGCAACGGTCGATTACGTGCCGAACTTTGACGGCACCATGCAGGAGCCGAAAATGCTGCCTGCGCGTCTGCCGAATATCCTGCTCAATGGCACCACCGGCATTGCGGTCGGGATGGCGACGGATATTCCGCCGCATAACATCCGTGAAATCGCTGCTGCTGCGGTTGCGCTGCTGGAAAAACCGAACAGTTCGCTGGAAGATTTGCTGGAATTCGTTCAGGGACCCGATTTCCCGACCGAAGCCGAAATCATTACGCCACGCAATGAAATCCGCAAAATGTACGAATCGGGCAAAGGCTCGGTGCGCATGCGCGCGGTCTGGCACAAAGAAGACGGCAGCGCGGTGATCACCGCGTTACCGCATCAGGTTTCGGGCGCGAAAGTGCTGGAGCAAATCGCTAACCAGATGCGCGCCAAAAAGCTGCCGATGGTCGAAGATCTGCGTGACGAATCCGATCACGAGAACCCGACCCGTCTGGTGGTGGTTCCGCGTTCTAACCGTATCGACCTGGATCAGGTGATGAATCACCTTTTTGCGACCACCGATCTGGAACGCAGCTACCGAATCAACATGAATATGATCGGCCTTGATCACCGTCCGCAGGTGAAAGGTCTGCTGGAAATTCTGACCGAATGGCTGGTTTATCGTCGCGACACCGTACGCCGTCGTCTGAATTACCGTCTCGATAAAGTGCTGAAACGTCTGCATATCCTCGAAGGTTTGCTGACGGCGTTCCTCAATATCGATGAAGTTATTCACATCATCCGTACTGAAGACGAGCCGAAACCGGTGCTGATGCAGCGTTTCGAGCTGTCGGATACTCAGGCAGAAGCTATTCTTGAGTTGAAATTACGCCATTTGGCAAAACTCGAAGAAACCAAAATTCGCGGCGAGCAGGATGAACTGGCGAAAGAGCGCGATCAGCTTCAGGCGCTTCTGGCGTCAGAACGCAAACTTAGCACGCTGATCCGCAAAGAAATTCAGGCCGATGCCGAAGCCTTTGGTGACGAACGTCGTTCGCCAATCACCGAGCGTGAAGAAGCGAAAGCCATGAGCGAGCACGACTTTGTGCCGTCTGAGCCGGTGACCATTGTACTTTCCGAATCTGGCTGGGTGCGCAGCGCTAAAGGCCACGATATTGACGCGTCCGGCCTGAGCTACAAAGCGGGTGACAGCTTCCGCGCCGCAGCGAAAGGTAAGAGCAATCAGCCGGTGGTGTTTATGGATTCCACCGGACGCAGTTACGCGCTTGACCCTACTACGCTGCCTTCGGCACGCGGGCAGGGCGAGCCGCTGACCGGTAAACTCACGCCACCGCCGGGTGCGACTATCGAACACGTTCTGATGGCGTCCGACGATCAGAAACTGCTGATGGCCTCCGATGCCGGTTACGGTTTCGTCTGTACCTTCAGTGATTTAGTGGCGCGTAACCGTGCCGGCAAGGCCATGATTACTTTGCCGGATAACGCCAAAGCGTTCGCGCCAATTGAAATCAACGGTAACGATGACATGCTGCTGTCGCTCACCGCCGCAGGCCGTATGCTGCTGTTCCCGGTGGCTGATTTGCCGCAATTGTCGAAAGGTAAAGGTAACAAAATTGTTTCCATTCCTTCGGCGCAGGCGGCGAGTGGTGAAGACAAACTGGCTTGGCTGCTGGTTCTGCCACCGCAAACGTCCATCACGCTGCACGTTGGTAAACGCAAACTGGTGATCCGTCCGGAAGAGTTACAGAAATTCCGTGCAGAACGTGGCCGCAAAGGAACACTTCTGCCACGCGGCCTGCAACGGGTTGATCGCGTTGAAGTCGACGCGCCTGTCCGTGCTTCCGGCGGTGACAGCGAAGAATAGAACGGCTGTTGACCTTATCCAGTCAGGGCACATTTGTGCCCTGAACTCTTTTTAAGGGAATGCAGTGGCCTGAGACTGTTGTGCAGTGCAAAGATTTTACATTTGTATCAATAAAACCGTTGTGCCCTGCTGAAGGAGGCTTGAGAATAGTTCACCTCACAGGGAGCGAAACTGCACAGGTTTCTTACCGGCTTCGGCTGTAGTTTTAAGAGGATGTTATGTTATTTATTTTGCGTCTGATTATCGTGGTGGTTTACTCGATTCTGGTCTCTGTTTTTGGTTGTATTTATTGTCTTTTCAGCCCGCGTAACCCGAAACATGTGTCGACTTTCGGTAAGCTGTTTGGCCGCCTGGCACCGGTATTTGGCCTTCGCGTTGAAAAACGTATTCCTGCAGAAGCAGTGAATAACGGCAACTGTATTTACATTGCCAACCATCAGAATAATTACGACATGGTGACGGCCTCAGCCGTTGTCATGCCAAGAACGGTGACTGTGGGCAAGAAAAGCCTGGCCTGGATCCCGTTCTTTGGTCAGCTTTACTGGCTGACAGGCAACCTGCTGATTGACCGTGATAACCGCGCCAAAGCGCACGGCACCATTTCTCAGGTGGTGACCCAGATTAAGAAAAAAAATCTGTCGATCTGGATGTTCCCGGAAGGTACCCGCAGCCGGGGTCGTGGCCTGATGCCGTTTAAAACAGGGGCATTCCACGCCGCTATCGCCGCCGGTGTGCCGATCGTGCCGATTTGCGTGTCGAACACCAGCAACAAGGTGAAGCTCAACCGCTGGTCTAACGGACTGGTAATTGTGGAAATGCTGCCACCTATCGATACCACCGGTTACACCAAAGATCGTCTGCGCGAACTGTCCGAACACTGCCGTCAGATCATGGCGGATAAAATCGCCGAGCTGGACGCCGAAGTCGCACAGCGTGAAGCCGCAGCAAAAAAATAATAGCGTTTTTTATTTACGCCCTGATGACGACGGGTTGCAGGTTTTTAATATCCCTGCGGCCCGGCGGCGTCAGAGCAGAAATTCTGTTGCCATTGATGGCGATGGTTATTAACACAGCTCTTGATTTTGTTTTCATGGAGAAGATATGTCACTCAGTCGTCGCTCGTTCCTGCAAGCCTCCGGCGTGGCTCTTGCCGCAGGTGCTCTGCCATTTAAAGCAGAAGCGAGTGGTTCGCAACCGGCATTACCCGTTCCCCCGCTGCTGGAATCCCGCCGCGGGCAACCGCTGTTTCTGACGTTACAGGCGGCCCACTGGTCATTCCTGGGTGGCGCTAAAGCGCCGGTGTGGGGCATCAATGGCATGTATCTTGGCCCGACGGTCAAAGTGCATAACGGTGATGACGTAAAACTTATCTACAGCAACCGCCTGGCTGAGCCTGTTTCGATGACCATCAGCGGATTGATGGAGCCGGGAACGCTGACCGGCGGCGCGGCGCGCATGATGCAGCCTGGCGTTGACTGGTCGCCGGTATTGCCCATTCGTCAGGCAGCCGCCACCTGCTGGTATCACGCGAATACGCCCAACCGCATGGCGCCGCACGTCTATAACGGGCTGGCGGGGATGTGGATTGTTGAGGATGAAGTCAGTAAAAATCTGCCGTTGCCCAACCATTACGGCGTTGATGATTTCCCGCTGATCATTCAGGACAAACGGCTGGATGGTTTTGGCGTGCCACAATATGATACTCCGGCTTCCGGTGGATTCTTTGGCGATACCATGCTGGTCAACGGCGTACAAAGCCCGTATGTCGAAGTGTCCCGCGGGTGGGTACGTTTGCGTTTGCTAAATGCGTCGAATGCGCGCCGTTATGAACTGAGCATGACCGACAACCGTGCGTTCCACGTTGTGGCTTCCGATCTCGGTTTTCTGCCTGCGCCGCTGACGGTGAAACGTCTGTCGCTTGGGCCGGGTGAGCGCCGCGAAGTGCTGGTGGATATGTCGCAGGGCGAAGAAGTCTCGATTACTGCGGGCGATGCGGCGGGTGTTATGGACAGACTGCGTGGTCTGTTTGAGCCCTCGAGCATTCTGGTTTCTACCATCGTCCTGACGCTCAAACCTACCGGCCTTTTACCGCTGGTCACCGACAATCTGCCGATGCGTTTACTGGCCGATCAAATCATGACCGGCAATGTGGTTCGCAGCCGCGACCTGCGTCTTGGCGACAGCCAGCCGGGTATTAACGGCGCGATGTGGGACATCAACCGCCTCGACCTGACCGCACAGCAAGGGACGTGGGAACGCTGGACCGTGCATGCGGATATGCCGCAGACCTTCCATGTCGAAGGCGTGTCTTTCCTGGTGAAAAGCGTGAACGGTGCGGCACCGCTGGTGGAAGATGCCGGATTCAAAGACACCGTCTGGGTTGATGGCGACGTGGAATTGCTGGTGTTTTTCAATCAGCCTTCGTATGACCATTTCCCGTTCACCTACCGCAGCGGAACGCTGGAACTGGCCGATCGCGGTTCCGCAGGCAACATGCTGGTTCAGCCGTCGATGTAATGGCAGAGCGCCTACGCATCAAAAGAAAACCCGCCAGTGGCGGGTTTTTTGTTTACTGCTGCGGGGAAATTACAGGTCTTTCGCCGGATCCGGCCCCAGACGCTGTTCTTTATCCAGCTTGGTGACTTCCGCCAGTTCTTCTTTCTCCAGCTTGAAATCAAATACGTCGAAGTTTTCGCGGATACGTTTTGGCGTCACGGATTTCGGGATAACAATCAGCCCGTTGTCCAGATGCCAGCGGATGACAATCTGCGCCGGCGTTTTGTTGTATTTCTCAGCCAGTTTCTGAATCAGAGGCTGATCAAACACACCTTCGCCGCCCTGTGCCAGCGGGCTCCAGGATTCGGTGGCGATAGTGTGCGTGGCGTTCCAGGCGTGCAGCTGACGCTGTTGCATCAGCGGGTGCAGCTCAATCTGGTTCACCACCGGGAAAATACCGGTTTCATCTTTCAGTTTCTGCAAATGCTCCAGCGGGAAATTACAGACGCCGACGCTTTTCGCCAGCCCTTGTTCTTTCAGTTTCAGCAGCGCTTTCCACGCATCGACATAATGGCCCTGCGCTGGCTGCGGCCAGTGGATCAGATACAAATCGACGTAATCAGTTCTCAGCTTTTTAAGGCTGGTTTCCAGCGCCTGTGGGGCGTTTAACTGATCGTCATTCCACAGTTTGGTGGTAATAAACAGCTCTTCGCGGGGAACGAGATTGGCGGCAATCGCTTCGCCGACGCCTTCCTCATTTTTGTAGATAGCGGCCGTATCGATATGACGATAGCCGGTTTCAATGGCCGTTTTCACCGCGCTGGTGGCTTCCTGATTACTGGCTTTCCATACGCCAAGTCCTAACTGAGGCATCAGGTTGCCATCGTGAAGTTTAATGATGGGTTGCGTTGCCATGAGGTTCTCCTTTCAGGGCAGAGTGCCCGCCGCAAAGCACGGGCACAGAGTAGTGAAGGCTTCAGCCTGACGTTAAGTCTAGTTAACGAAACGTCATCTTGCTGAGCAGGCTACTTATTTTATTGCGAACGCTTGTTACGCGTTCATATCCAGAACGACGCGGTAACGCGCTTTTCCTTCGTGCAGATGTTCAACCGCATCGTTAATTTTGCTCAGCGGGAAGTGCTCAACCTGCGGGGTGATTTCGTGACGGGCACAGAACGCCAGCATGTCGGCCAGACGCGAAGGTGAACCGGTCGGTGAACCAGAAACCTCAGCCTGTTTGCTGATAAGCGCCATCACATGCAAAGGAACGGCTTCCGGTACGACGCCCACAAAGTGCAACCGGCCTTTCGGTGCCAGCGTGCCGATAAAGGCATCCCAGTCCAGTGAGGCGTTGGCCGTCACCATGATGAAATCCAGTTCACCGGCGATTTTCTTCAGTTCATCGCTGTCGCGGGTGGCGACCACGCGGTGTGCGCCGAGTGACAGAGCTTCATCACGTTTTGCCAGAGACGAGGTAAACGCCGTGACTTCGCAGCCCCACGCATTCAGGAAGCGCAGCGCCATGTGGCCTAAACCGCCGATACCGACGACGCCCACGCGGTGCGTTGGCAGAACGCCAAACTGCAACAGCGGGTTAAACACAGTGATGCCGCCGCAGAACAGCGGGCCCGCGCTGGTAACGTCTACGCCTTCCGGAAGCGGGATCGCCCACGCCCAGTGACTGCGTATGCGATCCGCGAAGCCGCCGTGATGACCGATAATCGTGGCTTCAACATCGTGGCAAAGATGCTGATCGCCGGACATACAAGGGTGGCAGTGCATACAGCTGCCACGGTTCCAGCCCACGCCCACAATCTGGCCAACTTTAAGCCCTTTGTTGCGCGCATGGTCGCCGATTTTGACAATTTTACCGACCACTTCATGGCCCGGCACGAACGGATATTGTGTGATGCCCCAGTCGTTATTGAGCATTGAGAGATCGGAGTGGCAGACGCCGCAGTAATCAATGGCGACTTCAATTTCTTCGTCACCGATTGGGCCGGCGTCGAATTGGAAAGCTTCAAGAGGCTGATTCGGACCGGCAGCGGCCCAGGCGTTAAACGTATTTTCGGCAGCGGTAGGTGCAGACATAATTCTCTCCTGACATTGAATTTTTGAAAATTAGGGAGTTATTGAGAAATCGGGCCGGTGACAAAACGTTAGTCACGAACAGCGTATGAAAGGTACGTTCATACAGACTAGCAGTTCACTGCATTTGTGCAGGAAGATGCGACTGCGGAAAGAGGGATTAACTGTAAGAGAAAATCGCCGCAAGGAAGATGCACATTTCTGCCAGAGTCTTGCCTGATCCTGCAAGTCTCTGTAGAAAATGAAAAGCCTGTGGCAAAATCGATGCCAGTTTATCGTCTATCCGGAGCAGGAATAATGGAAAATGTGGACAGCTTGTGCGCCCGTCTGGCGGCGCGAGTGGCGCATCTTAGCGGGAATAAAAACCTCAGTCCGTCGGCGGTGCCACAGGTTACGCTAATGCACACCACACGTTACCATCCGCGCCAGCCGGTTTTGTACAATCCTGGCGTAGTGATCCTCTTTCAGGGCCGTAAAGTCGGTTATCTGGGCAAGAAAACCTTCTCCTACGATCCGCATAATTATCTGATGCTGACCGTTCCCCTGCCGTTCGAATGTGAAACGTTCAGCAGCCCCGAAGAACCGATGGCCGGGATCCAGATCAGCATTGATACGCTGATGTTGCAGGATTTGCTGATGGACATGGGGGATGAAACCGTGGCACGTCAGAAAGATTCTTCAACCGGTATCAATTCAGGCGTTCTGGACGATGATATTTTATGCGCGACCGAACGCCTGCTGAGCGTTCTGGATAAACCGCTTCACGCCCGCGTGCTGGGGCCGAAGATCATCCGCGAAATCCTGTTCTTTATCCTGACCAGTGAAAACGGCGGCGCACTTCAGGCGCTGGTTAACCGCCACACGCACTTTAGCCAGATTGCCAAATCCCTGCGTCGCATCGAAGCGCAATATGCGGATAACCTCAGTGTGGAAGCGCTGGCGAGCGAGGTGAACATGAGTATTTCGGCATTTCACCACAACTTCAAAGCGGTAACGAGCACGTCGCCTTTGCAGTATCTGAAAACCTACCGGCTGCACAAAGCGCGAATGCTGATGATTTATGACGGCGTGAAAGCCAGCGTGGCGGCGTTGCAGGTGGGATATGAAAGCGCATCGCAGTTCAGCCGCGAGTTTAAGCGCTATTTTGGGGTGACGCCGAGCGATGAAATGGCCCGCCTGCGCGAAGGCAGTTCGGGCGTTTTAGCACTGGCGGATGTGGCCTTTAAAGCGTGATATGCGTGCTCAGAAACGGCATTTACGTTTTTTCCACACCACCAGCAATCCACCGGCAAGCCCGATAACCAGCAGCAGAACCGGTAAAATCATCAGACCCGCCATGACCTGATCCTCATGGCGCTTCACTACCGGAATGTGGCTCAGCGCGAAGCCCAGCGAAATCACCACCCCTACCCACAAAATCGCGCTCAGCCAGTTAAAGAACTGGAAGCGCGCATTGTTCAGGCCGGAAATACCGGCAATGGTCGGTAACAGCGTGCGGACAAACGCCAGAAAACGGCCAACCAGCAGCGCCGTCAGCCCGTGACGGGTGAACATCTGGTGCGCGCGCTGATGATAATGTGCGGGAAGCTGTAGCAGCCAGCCTTTGACCATCTTCGTGTGTCCGAGCCAGCGCCCCTGAATATAGCTCAGCCAGCAGCCGAGACTGGCGGCGGTCACCAGAATAATCATCGTTGGAATGAAGCTCATCACACCTTTGGCGATGAGCGCACCGGTCAGCAGCAGAAGGCTGTCGCCCGGCAGGAAAGAAGCGGGAAGAAGTCCGTTTTCAAGAAACAGCGTCGTGAACAGTACAGCGTAGATAACCCAGAGAAGATTCGGGTCGGCGAGCATACTGAAATCATGCCGCCAGAGTGCATGAAAAATGTCGCAAATAACTGCCATAGTCTGTCCTGTTGCTAATCATTAAAAACTGTCACTTGCCAGTGTACCAAGGATCCCTTGTCCGTATGTTGATCTGAGGCGGCTGTAAAAAGACAGAACACTCCGGCGATAGTTCACCGGAGCTATAGGTAGAGCTTACAGATTATTCTCATTTTGCGAATGAAAATCCGACAGATACCTTACCGATCTGCGCGGTATGTCGCAATCTCTCCCGCTCAGGCCGCCGCAATTCTTTCAAATGCGGAAGAAAGGTCGGCAATCAGGTCATCGCTATTTTCCAGCCCGATGTGAAGACGCACCAGCGTACCGGTAAAATCAACGGTTTCTGCCGGACGGATCGCCTGAATTTCTTCCGGCTGATTGGCCAGAACCAGCGATTCAAAACCGCCCCAGGAATACGCCATGCTGAAATGTTCGAAGTGATCGAGATAGTCGGAAAGCTGCTGTTTGCTCAGGCGCTGCTTGAGGATGAACGAGAACAAACCACAGCTGCCGGTGAAATCGCGCTTCCAGAATTCGTGGCCTTTGCTGCCCGGTAACGCCGGATGGTTTACGGTTTCCACTTCCGGGCGTTCCGCCAGCCATTGCGCGATACGAATGCTGCTTTCTTCATGCTGTTTCAGCCGCACGCCCATCGTCCGCAGTCCGCGGCTGGCAACGTACGCGGTGTCGGCGTCAACCATTTGCCCCATCAGATAAGAGTGCTCGCGCAACTGTTCCCAGCAACGTTCGTTGGATACCGCCGTACCAATCATGGCGTCGGAATGGCCGACGATATATTTGGTCCCGGCCTGAATGGAAATATCGATATCAAATTCCAGCGCCTTGAACAGAATGCCCGCCGCCCAGGTGTTGTCGATCATAATCACCACGTCCGGAGATACGGCGCGCACGGCTTTCACCATTGCCGGGATATCCGGCACTTCCATGGTGATCGAGCCCGGTGATTCGAGGAAAACGACTTTGGTGTTGGGCTGCATCAGCGAACCTAACTCCGCGCCAATGTCAGCACGGAAATAGGTGGTGGAGACGCCGAGTTTTTTCAGCACTTTTTCGCAGAAATCTTGTGTGGGTTCGTAAGCGGAACCCGCCACCAGAATATGGTCGCCGGTGCCCACAAACGACAACACCGCATTGCTGACCGCCGCCGCGCCGCACGGATAAAGCGCGCAACCCGCGCCGCCTTCCAGCTCAACCATCGCCTGTTGCAGGGAGAAGTGCGTCAGGGTGCCGCGGCGTCCGTAAAACAGCTCGCCGTTGGCGCGGTTGGCGGTGGCGTGTTTTTTGTCGGCCACGGTTTCAAATACCAGTGATGACGCACGCTGGATAACCGCATTCACTGAGCCTTGCGTAAACTTCTTGTCCCTTCCGGCGCTGACCAGCGCGGTTTCAATTTTTTTAGACGACATAATCCGTATTTCACCCTGTTTGTAGCGCGGCACACTGTGGCATCCGCTGATATGCAATTAACTTAACATGATGAATTTCAGGGATCAGGCTTTTGGCGGGTGGATGAGAAAATTTCAGCAACACGGTCAAAAAAAGCCCGTCTTCACGACGGGCAAGGGAGAAACGCGGGC
This sequence comes from Rahnella sp. BCC 1045, assembly GCF_019049615.1. Lineage (NCBI taxonomy): Bacteria > Pseudomonadati > Pseudomonadota > Gammaproteobacteria > Enterobacterales > Yersiniaceae > Rahnella > Rahnella sp. BCC 1045. Next base: position 91,673 of record NZ_JAFMOZ010000142.1, read on the forward strand.
TGGCGTCAGCCGGTATAAACGCCGAAAAGTTTGGGCAGGAACAGCGAAATGGTCGGGATATACGTCACCAGCATCAGCACCACAAACAGCACGCAGTAGAACGGCAACATGGCTTTCACCACTTTTTCGATGCTCTGTTTACTCACTGCACTGGCGACAAAGAGCACCGAACCGACCGGCGGAGTGATCAGCCCGATCCCCAGATTCACCAGCATGATCATGCCGAAATGCACCGGATCAATGCCGAGTGATAAGACCACGGGCAACAGGACAGGTGTGAGGATCAGAATGATCGGTGCCATGTCCATGAGTGTGCCGATCAGCAGAAGCATGATGTTGATCCACATGAGGATCACGTATTTATTGTCGGAAATGGAGGTGAAGAATTCAGTGATGCGCATCGGCAGCTGCATGTAGGTCATGACTGCGCCAAAGCTGGCGGCAAAGCCAATCAGAATCATCACGATGCTGACGGTTTTGACCGTGCGGTACATCAGTTTCGGCAGTTCGCTCCATTTATAATCGCGGTAGATAAACATAGTGACGAAGAACGACCATAAACAGGCGATGGCTGCGGATTCCGTTGCGGTAAATATCCCGCTGAGAATACCGCCCATGATGATGACCACCGTCATCAGCCCCCACAGTGTGTCGATAAAAATCTTCAGTGCCTGACGGAACGGCACCCGTTCACCTTTCGGATAACCGCGTTTGTGCGCGAACAATACGCACATCACCATCAGCGTCAGGCTGAGCAGCAAACCGGGCAGAATACCGGCGATAAACAGCGCGGCAATTGAAACGGTGCCGCCGGTGGCCAGTGAGTAAATCACCGAGTTATGGCTGGGCGGTGTCAGAATCGCCTGCACCGAACCACTGGCTGTGACGGCAGCGGCGAAATCGCGCGGATACCCTTTTTTCTCCATCTCCGGGATCATCACCGAACCAATTGATGCAGTATCCGCCACCGAAGAGCCGGAAATCGCCCCGAAAAATGTCGATGCCACGATGTTCACCAGCGACAGACCGCCGCGGATAAATCCGACAAAAATATATGCAAAACTCACCAGCCTGCGGGCAATGCCGCCTTCGGCCATAATCGCACCCGCCAGAATAAAGAACGGGATCGCCAGCAGCGAAAACTTGTTCACGCCGTTAGTCAGCTGAATCATCAGCGCTTCAAACGGCAGATCAATCCACCACGCGCCGGCCAGCGCGCTAAGCCCGACGGCATAGGCGACCGGTACGCCAATCGCCAGCATCGCCGCCAGCGTTAACAACAAGATTAATGCATCCATATCAGACTCCGGTCAGGCGTCAGAATTGCCCAGCATCACGACAGGCCGCTGGTGCTGCGGTCCGGCAATGATCTGCTCAATGATGAATAACAGCGTCAGCGCAGAACCTACCGGCAACGGCAGATAGGTTTGTCCGGCAGTCAGCAGCGGGAACTCCGCGACCGGCTGCTGCCAGAGTTCACTGCACAATTGCAGGCTGTACCAGAAAATAAACACGCTGATCGCCAGCATCATCAGGTCAGCCAGCAAGGCAGAGAATTTTTTCATCGCAGGCGGCAGACGGTCGGTGACCATGGCGACGACAATGTGCGAACTCGCGCGGTAGCTGACGGCGGCACCGATAAAGGTGAATGTCACCATGCACATAATCGCGATGGGTTCAGGCCAGGAGAGGGCGCTGTTCAGGACGTAGCGGGCGAAAATACCGATGGGAATGACCGCCACCATCAGCAATAAAGCCAGCCCGGCCAGCCACATTGCGCCACGATAAAAGATGTCCATCAGGGTGTGATAACCGGAAACCATAAGTTCCTCCGCTGAAGTGTCGGGAAAGAGGCAGCGGACGCTGCCCGGTTCAACGAATTACTGAACGTCAGCGATTTGCTGCATCAGTTCCTGATGGTCTTTACCGAATTCATCGCGCACGGATTGCGTGGCTTTCACGTAGGTCGCCGGATCGATATCCTGGAATTTCACGCCGCCCGCTTTCATCGTCGCCAGCGCTTTCTCGTTATAGGCTTTCCACAGCTCGCGCTGCTCGTCCTGCGCCTCTTTGGCCAGTTTGAGGATCAACTGCTGGTCTTCGGGTTTCAGCTTGTCCCACTTCACTTTTGAATACAGGAACAGCTCCGGAATGATGAAGTGGCGGCTGTAGGTGTAGTTTTTCACCACCGGCAGGTAGTTGTGCGCGACAAATGTTGGCGGGTTATTTTCCGTGCCATCGATAACCCCGGTTTGCATCCCGCTGAACACCTCACTGACGCCCATCGCCACCGGGTTTGCGCCCATGGCTTTCAGCGTCGCCAGCGCAATCGGGCTGCCCTGAACGCGGATTTTCATGCCGTGCAAATCTTCCGGTTTCACCACCGGTTCTTTAGTGATCAGGTTACGTGTTCCGCCGTCCATCCAGCCGAGAAATACCAGACGCGAGTTGGGATTGCTGGTGATCTTGTCGCCGATTGATTTCCCAATCTGGCCGTCCAGCACCTTATGCATGTGGTCTTCATCGCGGAAAATATACGGGAGGGTGAATACGTTGATTTCAGGGAGAATCGAGGCAACCGGCGTCATGGATACGCGGATAATATCCAGAGCGCCCAGTTGTGCCTGCTCGATTTCCTGTTTTTCATCGCCGAGCACACCGCCGGGGAACGTTTTGATTTCCAGGCGTCCGTCGGTTTGTTGTTGCAGCTTTTCGCCCATGTGCTGAACGGCGACCACATTGGGATAGCCCTGCGGATGCACATCGGCGGCTTTCAGCGTTTGCGCGGCAAGAGCAGGGGGAAATAACAGGGTGGCGGAACTCAGGCAAAGGCTGAGAAGTGCTTTCTGCATTTTCATCAGTTTGTCTCCAGGGTACTCGGTAAGGGAAAGAAAATGAGAGCAAGCGTCGATCAGGGCGAACGGAAGAACCGGCCTGTTCATTATGAAAAAGGTCTAAATAAGCTTTTAAATTATAGGGATACAAGACGTGCCGGTGTGCGGTCTTCGCCTGTGCAAGCACCTTATCCTATTTTGTGTTGTGCGGTATTTGAGCGTTATCACAAACTCATAACAAATGTAAAAAGGTGTTACTTAATATTTAAAACGTTGTTTTGCCTTTAGTAATGAAAGTCAGATGATTGATTTACCATGTGATTTTTGCAGGAAATGTGATGAAGGTGGAATTGTTCATCCTTTATGCAAACCCGATAAACCTTGTCATCTGTCAATGACACGCGGGCCGCGAGGCGCGACAATGTAAATAATAATGAGAACGACTATCAATTAGGGCTTTTTCTTTGATATCATTCGGCGTTATTCATTCCTTCTACACACTGATTCTGGCTGGAGGCGACGCGTGAAAACGGCTCGCAATAAGATGAAAGAGGCGACTTCACTACTGATGTCGTTAATGTTGGTTGCTGGCTTAAGCGGCAACGCGATGGCCGCACCTGCGACGCCTGCGGCACAAGCCGTGACTTCTGCGGCGGCTCAACCTGCAACGGCTGACACCCCGGCACCGGCTTCAGCTGATGCGACCCCTGCTCCGTTAATGCAACCTGCGCCGACCGAAGCGACGCCTGTCATTCCTACCGATTTGTCTGTATTAGGCATGTATCACCACGCTGACGTGGTGGTGAAAACTGTGATGATTGGCCTGCTGCTGGCTTCCGTCGTCACCTGGGCGCTGCTGTTTAGCAAAGGCGCTGAAGTCTTCAGCGGTAAACGGCGCATGCGTCGCGAATTCGATGCGTTGTCTTCCGTGCGTACGCTGGATGAAGCCGCTGAGCAGGCCGAAAGCTTTGCCGCCAGCAGCATCAGCGCGCAGATGATTCGCGATGCGCAGAACGAACTGGAGTTGTCTGCCGGTTCCACCGACAACAACGGTATTAAAGAACGTACCGGTTTCCGCCTTGAGCGCCGCGTCAGCGCCGCTGGCCGTTACATGGGGCGTGGCAACGGCATACTGGCGACCATCGGGGCAATTTCTCCATTCGTCGGCCTGTTCGGTACAGTCTGGGGCATCATGAACAGCTTCATTGGTATCGCGCAAACGCAGACCACCAACCTTGCGGTCGTCGCACCGGGTATCGCTGAAGCCTTGCTGGCAACGGCTGTCGGCCTGATTGCTGCGATCCCGGCCGTGGTTATCTACAACATTTTCGCCCGTACCATTACCTCTTACCGCCATCAGGTAGGCGATGTGGCGGCGCAGATTATCCTGTTACAGGGCCGTGATCTGGACCTGGCTGCCAGCGAAGGCGATGCGCCACGCGGTCAGACGGGTCAGTTACGCGTAGGGTAAGAACAGATTATGGCTATTCGGTTAAACGACGATATCGACGAAAGCGGTGAAATGCATGACATCAACGTCACGCCTTTTATCGACGTCATGCTGGTGTTACTGATTATCTTCATGGTGGCAGCGCCGCTGGCTACCGTCGATGTGCGGGTAGACTTACCGGCCTCGACGGCAAAAGCGCAGCCGCGTCCTGAGAAGCCGATCTTCCTGACGGTGAAATCTGACAAGCAGCTGTTCCTCGGTGATAACCCGGTAAACAGCGACAACCTGACCGCGATGCTCGACCAGCGCACGCAGGGCAACAAGCAGAGTACGATTTTCTTCCGTGCGGATAAGACCGTGGATTACGAAACGCTGATGAGCGTGATGGATAACTTGCGTAAAGCCGGTTATCTGAAAGTCGGTCTGGTCGGTGCAGAACAGACCGGTGCTGCGGTGAAATAAATCCTGACGCCCCAGACGCACAAAAACAGAAAAGGCCAGCATTTGCTGGCCTTTTGCTTTCCTGAAACACTAAAACTCAGGTCACCGGCGCCGGGTTAAACACCGCCAGCGCATTGTGGATGCCCCAGGTGTCTGACCAGGTTTTCTTACGGCCGCTGGCGATATCCAGAATAAAGCGGAACAACTCCCAGCCCACATCTTCGATAGTCGCATCACCGGTTGCGATCGTCCCTGCGTTGATGTCCATCAGGTCATGCCAGCGGTTTGCCAGCGTGGTACGCGTCGCCATCTTAATGACCGGAACTGCCAGCAGGCCGTAAGGCGTACCGCGACCGGTGGTGAACACCTGCACGGTAATGCCTGACGCCAGTTGCTGCGTCCCGCAGACAAAATCGCTGGCAGGCGTGGCGGCGTAGATCAAACCTTTTTTCGTCGGACGCTGTCCGGGTGACAGAACTTCCGAGATAGCACTGGTGCCGGATTTGGCAATCGAGCCGAGCGCTTTTTCGACCACGTTCGCCAGACCGCCTTTTTTGTTGCCCGGCGACGGGTTGGCGCTGCGATCGGTCTGGCCCATCGACAGGTAATTATCGTACCAGGCCATTTCTTCCAGCAGGCGTTTCCCGACATCCACGTCAGCCGCTCGCGGTGTCAGCAGATGGATGGCGTCGCGGACTTCGGTGACTTCGGAGAACATCACGGTCGCGCCGCAGCGCACCAGCAGGTCCGATGCAAAGCCGACTGCCGGGTTCGCCGTAACGCCCGAGAACGCGTCACTGCCGCCACATTGTGTGCCGACGACCAGATCCGACGCCGGGCAGGTTTCGCGCTGGCGGCTGTTCAGGCGCTGAAGATGGAACTGCGCGACGGTGAGAATATCGTCCACCATCGACTGGAAGCCGACGTGCTGTTCATCCTGCAAACGCACGATGTGGGTGTCATCGAGCGAAATCGCCTGCACGTCCGGCGTACCTTCCAGCAAACGTTCCGGCTGCAATTTCTCGCAACCCAGCCCGACGACCATCACTTCGCCGCCAAAATTCGGGTTCAGCGCCAGATTGTGGATAGTACGGATCGGCACAATGGCCGCGGGCGCGTTGATTGCCACGCCACAACCGTAAAGGTGATTGAGTGCAACAACGCCGTCGACATTGGGGAATTTTGGCAATAAATCACGCTCGATGATTTTCACCACGTAATCCACTACGCCCGCCACGCAGTGAACGCTGGTGGTGATCCCCAGAAGGTTCTTCGTGCCTACGCTGCCGTCATCATTGCGATAACCTTCGAACGTATAACCTTCCAGCGGCGGCAACGGTTGCGGGACACGTGTCGCCAGCGGCAGGCTGTTGAGTTCCGGCGCAACGGGCAGCTCTACCAGGGATTCATCAATCCAGCCGCCTCGCGCGATATCCCGAACGGCATAACCAATGACTTCACCATAACGAATTATATCGCCGCCTTTTGCAATAGGGGTTAAAGCCACTTTGTGGCCTTGCGGGATATGCTCAATTAATTCCAGACCGTTAGAAAATCGGGTGCCGGCTTTTAAACCATTGTCATTAACAATAATAGCAACGTTATCGCTTTCATGAACCTTTATAAAAAGCGCTTCGGTAGCATGTTCTTTATCTTTATTACGTGACATAACTGTCTCCGCTTTATTAAATATCCTGAAAGAAGGCTTCAGGTAATTCTCTGAACGTTACGCTGACACTCTTGCTGTCCGTACGGAAGAGGGAGTTCATTATAAAGGACTGATGCCGGAAGCTCATTGTGCAACTGACCAGCTTTTTGCCCGCAGAGCGTTATTCTGTGGGGCAGGTGACAGATTAAATGTGATGAATATCACCCTTTGTTTTGCAGGGATATCCGGTTTTCACAATCTGTGATTCTCCTCCCACGCTGATGTGTGTATGCAAAAGAATAGTCACAATAACATCGTGCATTCTTGTGCGATTGCACAGTGTTATTTTGAGCCCTGTTTTTTATACTGTATTGGCTCTCAGGAAGCATTTTGGAACACCCTGTGGGTTAATTTAACGCAAGGATAAATGCACGAAACGCGGGTTCTATATAAGTTTTTTTCGCAGGAAATAATAGAAAATAGAAAAATAAAACAGTATTCCAAAAATGAATTTTTTCCTGCGAAAAATTCTGCATAAATAGTGTGATGTGAAACATGAGAGTTCAGCTCCGGCCCGATGCTGCTGAACCTAAGCGTCTGAAACTCGAGAACAGTAAATTGCGATGGCGGGTTTTCCGGGCACTCCGGCTCCCGCTCCATAACGAGGTTAGAGATGAGTAATCAAATGATTCCAAACCGGTTCCGCCAGGACTTATTGCAAGGGAAAACCCTGATTGGCTGCTGGTCAGCGCTGTGCAATCCGATCTCCACAGAAGTGCTCGGTGTGGCGGGTTTTGACTGGCTGCTGCTTGATGGCGAACACGCGCCGAATGATGTCACGACGTTTGTTCCGCAGCTGATGGCGCTGAAAGGCAGCCGCAGTGCGCCGGTTGTGCGCCCGCAATTTAATGATCCGGTCGTCATCAAACGCCTGCTGGATATTGGTTTCTATAACTTCCTGATCCCGTTTGTTGAAACACTGGAACAGGCCGAACGCGCCGTGGCGTCTACCCGTTATCCGCCAGCGGGGATCCGCGGCGTTTCGGTTTCTCATCGCAGCAATATGTTCGGCACCGTGCCGGATTATTTCACCAGCATTAACGACAACATCGCGGTTATGGTGCAGATCGAAAGTCAGCAAGGCGTCGACAACCTTGATGCGATTGCGGCCGTTGACGGCATCGACGGCATCTTTGTCGGCCCGAGCGATCTGGCAGCGGCCATGGGACATCTCGGTAATGCCGGACACCTGGAAGTTCAGGCGGCAATCCGTCACATTTTTGAACGTGCAAAAGCACACGGCAAGGCCAGCGGCATTCTGGCACCGGTTGAAGCGGACGCACGTCGCTATCTGGACTGGGGCGCAACCTTTGTTGCCGTCGGTAGTGATTTAGGCGTTTTCCGCGCCGGTACTCAGGCGCTGTGCGATCGCTTTACCCAGTGAACCGGTCTCATCACATCAATATAAAGAGGATACCCGAATGAAAATTGGCTTTATTGGTTTAGGCATCATGGGCAAACCTATGAGCAAAAACCTGCTGAAAGCAGGTTATGAGGTTGTCGTGATGGATCGTAATCAGGACGCGGTCGGCGAAGTGGTGAAACTGGGCGCAACGTCCGCGGAAACACCGAAAGCGGTCGCTGCGCTCTCTGACGTCATCATCACTATGTTACCGAATTCACCGCAGGTCAAAGAAGTGGCGCTGGGCGAAAATGGCCTGATTGAAGGCGCGCGTCCGGGTACGATTTTCATCGACATGAGTTCTATCGCGCCGCTGGCCAGCCGTGAAATCAGCCAGGCGCTGGCCGCGAAAGAAATCGCGATGCTCGATGCGCCGGTTTCCGGCGGCGAACCGAAAGCCATCGACGGCACCATGTCCGTCATGGTCGGCGGAGATAAAACGGTCTTCGAAAAATGCTATGAAATCATGAAATCCATGGCCGGTTCCGTGGTGCATACCGGTGATATCGGCGCAGGTAACGTCACCAAACTGGCGAATCAGGTCATTGTGGCGCTGAACATTGCGGCGATGTCCGAAGCGCTGGTGCTGGCGACCAAAGCGGGCGTGGATCCTGATTTAGTTTTCCAGGCGATTCGCGGCGGTCTGGCGGGAAGTACGGTTCTGGAAGCAAAAGCGCCGATGGTGATGGATCGCAACTTCAAACCGGGATTCCGTATCGATTTGCATATCAAAGATTTAGCCAACGCGCTGGACACTTCTCACGGCGTCGGCGCGCAACTGCCTCTGACCTCGCTGGTCATGGAAATGATGCAGGCACTGAAAGCGGATGGTCACGGGCAATCTGACCATAGCGCCATTGCACGCTATTATGAAACCTTAGCGAAGGTTGAAGTTACCCGTTAGTCTGTGGTGGCAACGTGGCCTAAAATCGTCAAACAGGCCGCGTTTCCCTTCAGGCAGGATGCAAAACTGACAGGACGCTTTTCCACTTCGGCGCGTGCAGTTTATGAAGGTAATGACTTTATGAAAATAGTGATCGCACCGGATTCATACAAAGAAAGTTTGTCTGCTTTGGATGTGGCAAAGGCCATCGAGAGTGGTTTCCGTGAGATTTTCCCCGAGGCGGAGTATGTCAAACTGCCGGTTGCTGACGGTGGTGAAGGCACCGTCGAAGCGATGGTGGCGGCGACCGGAGGCCGCGTGGTTAAGGTGACCGTCACCGGGCCGCTGGGCACGCCACTTGAGGCTTTCTTCGGGCTCTCCGGGGATGAGAAAATCGCTTTCATTGAGATGGCGGCCGCCAGCGGGCTGGAAAGTGTGCCTGCGGCGCAGCGCAACCCCCTCAAAACCACCTCTTTCGGTACGGGCGAGCTGATCCATTCCGCGCTCGACCATGGCGTTAAACATTGCATTATTGGCATCGGCGGTAGCGCCACAAATGACGGCGGGGCAGGCATGATGCAGGCGCTGGGCGCAAAACTGCTGACCAAAGAAGGCAAGCAAATTGGTCAGGGTGGTGGCGAGCTGGAGAAACTGCACCATATCGACATCAGCGAACTGGATCCCAGAATTAAAAAATGCCGCTTTGAAGTGGCCTGTGATGTCACCAATCCGCTGACCGGAAAAGACGGCGCTTCTGCGATCTTCGGGCCGCAAAAAGGCGCGACGCCGGAAATGATCGAACAGCTCGATGGCTATCTGCATCATTATGCGCGGGTGATCAAAAAGGATCTGGGCATTGACGTTGAGCATGTTCCGGGTGCCGGCGCGGCAGGCGGAATGGGTGCGGCGTTGTTCGGATTCTGCCATGCTGAACTTCGTCAGGGTATTGAAATTGTCACGGACGCGCTGGGTCTTGATGCGCTGGTGAAAGACGCCACGCTGGTTATCACCGGCGAAGGGCGCATCGACAGCCAGAGCATCAACGGTAAAGTGCCGATTGGTGTCGCGCGGGTCGCCAAGCGTTATAACAAACCTGTCATTGGTATCGCAGGCAGCCTGACCAAAGATGTGGATGTCGTTTACAGCCACGGACTGGACGCCGTTTTCAGTGTGCTTTACAGCATTTGTACGCTGGATGATGCTCTGAAAAATGCCGCAGACAATCTGCGCAAGTCGGCACGTAATATTGCCGCCACCATTAAGTTATCGCAAAAACTCTGAGCTGAAACGGTCAGTATAAAAAACCGGTGTCCAGGCCCAGCCTGCGCCGGTTTTTGTATTTTATTTGCGGCGATTTTACGTTAGGTTTTAGAGACATTCGCCAATGAGAAAACACGCATGTCAGAGACTGATTTTTCGAAGCAGCCGGTAGAAACTCAAACCAAAGGATTAGGAACGCTGAAAGCCGGTGCGCTGACGGGCGATATCCGCGCGCAGGGCTGGAATATTCTCCGTGAAGACGTCAGCCTGCCGGTCGCCGTTCTGCTTGAAGAGAGAATCGAACACAACCTTTCCTGGATGCGTGAATTTATCCAGCGCTACCGGCTGAAACTGGCACCGCACGGCAAAACGACCATGAGCCCTGAACTGTATCAGCTGCAAATGCAATACGGCGCGTGGGGCATCACGCTGGCAACCGCGCCGCAGGTGAACGTGGCATTTCAGCACGGCGTCCGCAAAGTGATTATGGCGAATCAGCTGGTCGGTAAAGGCAATATGGCGATGATCGCCGGACTGCTGCGCGAAGATCCTGATTTTGATTTCACCTGCATTGTGGATTCAGCCGAAAACGTGGAAACGCTCGGGCACTATTTTGCCGGCCAGCAGCTCAGATTGCGGATCATGTTTGAATACGGGATTGTGGGTGGCCGCACCGGGATCCGCACAGATCAGCAGGAAGCCGACGTACTCGCCGCCGTGAAACGCTGGCCGCAATCGCTGGCGCTGGTGGGCGTTGAACTTTATGAAGGAGTCAGCAACGACGAAGCGGTGATCCGCACTTTTCTGCGTCATGTTCTGGCACGCACCGAAGTGCTGGCGCAGGCCGGGGAATTCGCTGAACCCACGGTGATTTTAACCGGTGCCGGTTCGGCCTGGTTTGACGTAGTGGCGGAAGAACTGACGCGGGAAGATCAGCATCTGGATGCGCAAAAGCGTTATACGCTGGATATCATTTTGCGTTCGGGTTGCTACGTGACGCATGACGTTGGTGCGTATCAGGCGGCGCTGGAACGTATGCAAACCAGCAATCCGGTGGCGCGAGAGATGAACAGCAGTTTACAACCCGCGTTGCAGGTCTGGGCGGCAGTGCAGTCTTTGCCGGAACCGGGCAGGGCGATTATCGCTTTAGGCAAGCGCGATGCGGGTTATGACGCCGGTTATCCGAAAGCCGCCGGGCATTTCCGTCCGCGCAGCGCCACGCAGGCCGGTTACACCACGGTGGTGCCTGCGCCTGAGGACTGGAAAGTTTACGCGATGATGGATCAACATGCGTTTATGTCGATCCCGGAAAATGCGGATCTGAAAGTCGGCGATATGCTGGTGTTTGATATCTGCCATCCGTGCCTGACGTTCGACAAATGGCGTCAGTTATTGCTGGTTAATGAACAATGGGATGTCACCGGCGCGGTGAAAACCTGGTTCTGATGCGCTGATTTGCAGAAACCAAAACGCCCGGCATGATCGGGCGTTTTATTTTGCGGTTTTACCTCGGCAAATATGCCACCGCAGCCTGTTTCACATTTTCGATTTCGTCGAGCAGCTCGAACCATTCCGGCTCCAGCGCATCGACGCTCACGCCCTGACGTAGTTGTTGTTCGATGTAGAAACACAGCTGTTTCAGGCGCGGCACGCCGCTGTAGCTGCAACTGCCGTGCAGTTTATGGATAAGCGCCAGAATATCGTTATCCGGCTCGTTACGCGTGATGGCTTCCACCCGTTCGGCCACCTGCGGCAGGAATTCCACCAGCATTTGCAGTAAATCCTGGGCCAGCGCGACTTTATTGGCGGACTGGCTCAGCGCCAGCTGCCAGTCGAGCGTACTGATTGGCGCGAGTTTTTCTTCGGTTTGTAACGGCGAATTCAGCTGCGCCTGATGAGAATGATGACGCGACAGCACATTTTTCAGCATGCTTTCGTCGATGGGTTTCGCCAGATAATCATCCATGCCGAGTTTCAGCAGTTGCTCGCGCTCGCCGCTCAGCGAGTGCGCGGTGACCGCGACGACCGGCGTATTCGCGTGGCGCGCCATCTGGTGAATGATTTCGCTGGCGCGGATACCGTCGATATCCGGCATCTGAATATCCATCAAAATAATATCCAGATCGGTATGACGCGCGACTTCAATCGCTTCCTCACCGCTGTGGCACAGCACGGTGGTTTCCACCAGTTCTTCGAGCAACGCGCCAATCAGTTTGAGGTTCGCCGGATTATCGTCCACCGCCATTGCGGTCAGCGGCAGGCGCGAAGTCCGGCCTTCTTCGTTGTTAATCACCCTGACCGAGGTCTGTTGTTCTTTAAGCAACAAAGGTAGCAGGCGGATGCTGGACATCGGTTTGATCAGGCAAGCCTGCACGCCGCGCCGTTTCAGTTCTTCGGCATCGACCTGGAACTGGCTCGGCAACGCCAGCAGAAGGTGGCGCGTCATGCTCAGCACTTTTTTCAGTTTGCCGTCGTAATCGGAGAGCGTCTGATCCGGTTTGACCGGAATGCTGCACAGCATCATGTCGTAATACGCATCCGGCAGCGCCGCCAGCGTGGTGCGGTGGGTGATATCCAGCGGTGTGGCTTGCAGGATTTCCATCGTGGCTTTCGCCGCCGCCGGATTGGCTTCGACGTAGGCCAGACGTTTGCCTTCAAGGCCGCTCATGGAAACCGGCGTCACGTGGCGGTTTTCATTGAGTTCCAGCGTGACGTGGAACCAGAACGTCGAACCGCGGTTGATCTGGCTGTAGAAGCTGATGTCGCCGCCCATTTCTTTGACCAGACGCTGAGTGATGACCAGCCCCAGACCGGTGCCGCCGTGACGGCGTGAAATGCTGGCATCTGCCTGACGGAAGGCCTGGAAAAGCTGCGACTGCTGGCGCTCGGAAATCCCGATGCCGGTATCGTGGATCTGCACTTCCAGTTCTACTTGCAAATTATTCTGCGAGCGCAATTCAACATTGATATCAATGTTGCCGCTTTCGGTGAATTTAATCGCATTTCCCAGCAGGTTAGTAACCACTTGCTGCATGCGCATCGGATCGCCGAGAACGTTTTCCGGCACGTTGTTGTGGACGTTCAGCGTCAGCTCCAGCCCCTTATCATGCGCGGTGTGGGCGAGCAGGATCACCACTTCATCGAGCATTTCACGCAGGGCGAAGGGAATATGTTCGAGCACCAGCTTGCCGGCTTCCAGCTTCGAGAAGTCCAGGACGTCATTAATGATGGTCAGCAGGTGATTCGCGGAACGCTCGATGGTTTGCAGGTAATCCGCCTGCGTTGGCGAGAGCGGTGTTTTCAGCGTCTGACGGGTGAAGCCAATCACGCCGTTCAGCGGCGTACGCAACTCGTGGGACATATTGGCCAGGAATTCAGATTTAATACGCGCGGCTTCCTGCGCACGTTTTTTCGCGAGATCCAGCTCGACGTTCTGGATTTCCATCTGCTCCAGCGTTTCACGCAAATCTGACGTGGCCTGATCGATGTTCTGCTGCACTTCTTCGTGATACGCCGTCAGCGACATCGCCATCGAGTTGATGCCGTTTTTCAGCATGCTCAGCTCGCCCGGCATATTGCCTTCCACGCGGCTGTCGAGCTGGCCGCGGCGGATACGGTCAACCGTATTGACCATATTGCGTATGGGGCCGGTGACGTCGCGCATCAGGCGGTAAGCAAACAGGGTGGCGATCCCCAGACACAGCAACAGCAGCATGGTGGAAACGAACGCTTCCTGATATTGCGCAAGGCGCACGGAACGTAAATCCAGCTCAATGGCGATATAGCCTAGCATATGTTCCTGAGACAACATGAACGCTTCATCATCCGTTTCCGTGTGGTTTTCGGCCTGAATCGGCGTGCGCAGGATTAACATATCGCCGGCGCGAACTTTGGTCAGGCTGCGCGGAATATCGTCGACACTTTTCACCTGTAACGGGCTGCCTTCGCGCAGCGAGTTGGAGGTAGCGAACAGTTTGTTGTCGCCGTCGAAAACGCTGATGCTGCGGACAATATCTGAGTGATTGCGGTGCAGGCGGCTGATCAGGCGCTTCACCGGTTCGCGTTCGCGGAACGTCATGCCGTATTCGCTCGCGACCGCCAGAGGTTCGATAATGCTAGCTCCGGCGTCTGTCAGCTGGTTCTGCAACTCGTTGTAGCGGTGCACCACAAAGAAAGTGCTGAGCAGCAAACCGATCATTAACGTCGGTGCCAGAATCAGGATCATCATCCGTGCGCGAAGGCTATATTTGGTCATGAGGTTCCAATGTGGGAGAATTACCTAAAGTAAGCTTAATAAACCAGCGTGCAATCGACAATAATGGCTCAATTCTACTCTCCGAACCGCCGCGTGACGACCCGGCAAACGATAACTGTGACCGCCACCGACCTTGATGCTTTCGGGCAGGGTGTTGCGCGTCACAACGGCAAAGCGGTATTTGTCAGTGGTTTACTGCCTGACGAACAGGCGGAAGTCACTTTAACAGAAGATAAAAGCAAGTACGCCAAAGGGCGTCTGAAACGTTTGCTGAATACCAGTGCCGAGCGCGTAAAACCGCAGTGCCCGCATTATTCGACGTGCGGAGGCTGTCAGCAGCAGCACGCCAGCGAGGCGCTGCAACAGCGCAGTAAAGCGGCGTCATTGTTGCGCCTGATCTCCCGCGAAACTGGCGTGCAGGCGCAGGAACAGCCGGTGATTGCCGGTCCGCAATACGGCTACCGCCGTCGCGCGCGTCTGGGATTACAAATCGCCGGCGTTAAACCGGGACGTAAAGCCGGAACCGTGAACGGTCCGCTGGTGATGGGATTTCGTCAGGAAGGGTCGAACGATCTGGTTGCCATCACAAAATGCCCGGTGCTGCGCCCTGAACTGGAGCAACTGTTGGTGCCGGTGCAGAAATGCCTCTCCTCGCTGACGGCGGCGAAACGCCTCGGGCATCTGGAACTGGTGCTGGCGGATAATGGTCCGCTGCTGGTGCTGCGTCATCTTGATCCGCTCAGTGAAACCGATCGTGCGCGTCTGACAGCATTTGCCGCGCTACATCAGCTGACGATTTTCCTGGCGCCCGACAGTGATACGCTGGAGCGTTTATGCGGCGAGACGCCTTATTACCAGATTGAGGGTTTGAATCTGAAATTTGGTCCGCGTGATTTTATTCAGGTCAATGATGCGGTTAACCAGCAAATGGTGGCACAGGCCTTGCAGTGGCTGGAACTGACACCTGAAGATCGCGTGCTGGATTTGTTCTGCGGGATGGGAAATTTCACCCTGCCGCTGGCAAAAAGAGCTAAGCAGGTTGTCGGCGTCGAAGGTGTTGCTACACTGGTGGCGAATGGGCAAGATAATGCCCGGAATAATGGACTAGATAATGTGTCGTTCTTTCACGAAAATCTGGAAGACGATGTCAGTAAGCAACCCTGGGCGGCGCAAGGCTTCACGAAAGTCCTGCTGGATCCGGCCCGGGGCGGCGCTGCTGGCGTAATGACGCAGATTATTAAGCTTGCCCCGAGGCGCGTGGTGTACGTGTCCTGCAATCCCACGACTTTGGCCCGGGACAGTAAAATTTTGTTGGAGGCGGGTTATCGCTTAGCTCAGGTTCGTATGCTGGATATGTTCCCGCACACCGGGCACCTTGAATCGATGGCTCTGTTTATCAACCCGTCTGATACAGGCGTTGTATCAGAAACGTAGGGAGAGGGTATGGTTGCGGTAAGAAGTGCACATCTGAATACGGCTGGCGAGTTTGCGCTCGACGATTGGATCAACAGTTTAGGGCTGTCCAGCCAGCAATCATGTGAGCGTTTAGCCGAAACCTGGCGCTACTGCGAACAGCAAACGCAGGGCCATCCTGACGCGTCACTTCTGCTGTGGCGCGGTCTGGAAATGGTTGAAATCCTCTCGACCCTCAGCATGGATAACGACAGTATGCGCGCCGCGCTGCTGTTCCCGCTGGTCGATGACGGCATCATCGACGAAGAAACCCTCACGCAGCAATTCGGCAAAGGCATCACGGATTTGGTTCACGGTGTCCGTGATATGGACGCCATCCGCCAGCTGAAAGCCACACAAAACGATTCGATGGGCTCCGAGCAGGTGGATAACGTCCGCCGCATGTTGCTGGCGATGGTGGAAGATTTCCGCTGCGTGGTGCTCAAGCTCGCAGAACGTATTGCGCATCTGCGTGAAGTCAAAGACGCGCCGGAAGAAGAGCGCGTTCTGGCTGCAAAAGAATGTACCAATATCTATGCGCCGCTGGCGAACCGCCTGGGTATCGGCCAGCTCAAATGGGAGCTGGAAGATTTCTGCTTCCGCTATCTGCATCCCGACGAATACAAACGCATTGCCAAACTGCTGCACGAGCGACGTATTGACCGCGAGCAGTACATCGACGATTTTGTCTCGACCGTTAAAAATGCGATGGCGGAAGAGGGCATCAAAGTTGATGTTTATGGCCGCCCGAAACATATCTACAGCATCTGGCGCAAGATGCAGAAAAAATCCCTGTCCTTCGATGAACTCTTCGACGTGCGCGCCGTGCGTATCGTGGTGGAACGTTTGCAGGATTGCTATGCCGCGTTAGGGATTGTGCACACCCATTTCCGCCATCTGCCGGATGAGTTTGACGATTACGTCGCTAACCCGAAACCAAACGGTTATCAGTCGATACATACCGTTGTTTTGGGGCCGCGCGGTAAAACGCTGGAAGTGCAGATCCGTACCCGCCAGATGCACGAAGACGCCGAGCTGGGCGTCGCCGCGCACTGGAAATACAAAGAAGGTACCGCCGTGGTCGGTGGCCGCAGCGGTGGCTACGAAGGCCGAATTGCCTGGCTGCGTAAACTCATCGCGTGGCAGGAAGAGATGGCCGATTCGGGCGAAATGCTCGACGAAGTGCGCAGTCAGGTCTTCGACGACCGTGTTTACGTGTTTACGCCAAAAGGCGATGTTATCGATCTGCCGATGGGCTCCACGCCGCTCGACTTCGCGTACCACATCCACAGTGATGTCGGTCACCGGTGTATCGGGGCGAAAATCGGCGGGCGTATCGTGCCGTTTACCTATCAGTTGCAGATGGGCGATCAGATTGAAATCATCACCCAGAAGCATGCGAACCCAAGCCGCGACTGGCTGAATCCGAGCCTCGGTTATGTCACTACCAGCCGCGGGCGTTCTAAAATCCAGAACTGGTTCCGTAAGCAGGATCGCGATAAGAACATTATCGCCGGCAAGCAAATCCTCGACGATGAACTGGACCGGCTGGATATCAGCATCAAAGATGCCGAGAAACTGCTGCTGCCGCGCTACAACGTGAACTCGCTCGACGAGGTTCTGGCCGCGATCGGTAACGGCGATATCCGCATCAACCAGATGGTTAACTTCCTGCAATCGCAGCTGAAAAAGCCGAGCGCGGAAGAACTGGATAAAGAAGCGCTGCGCCAGCTGACGCAGAAAACCACGCCACCACCGACGCGTACCAAAGATAATGGCCGCGTCGTGGTCGAAGGCGTGGGCAATCTGATGCACCACATTGCGCGTTGTTGCCAGCCAATTCCGGGCGATGAAATCGTCGGCTACATCACGCAGGGGCGCGGGATTTCCATCCACCGCGCCGATTGTGATCAACTGGAAGATTTGCGCTCGAATGCGCCGGAACGCGTGGTAGACGCCGTGTGGGGCGAAAGCTATTCCAGCGGCTATTCACTGGTGGTGCGTGTGGTCGCGAACGACCGCAGCGGGCTGCTGCGTGATATCACGACTATTCTGGCCAACGAAAAAGTGAACGTGCTCGGCGTAGCCAGCCGCAGTGATACCAAGCAGCAACTGGCAACCATCGATATGGATATCGAAATCTACAACCCTCAGGTTCTGGGGCGCGTGATTGCCAAACTGAATCAGCTTCCTGACGTTATTGAAGCGAAGCGACTGCACGGTAGTTGATTATCTTTATCTCAAGGCCCGCCAGTCGGGCCTTTTCTATTTTTATTCCGCCAGAAAAAATTTTAAAACGGACGGGCGCCATGACTGAAACTCCTTTGCAACGTTTGCTCACCATCATGAAAACTCTGCGTGACCCCCAAGCCGGTTGCCCCTGGGATAAAGAGCAGACATTCGAGACTATCGCGCCATATACGCTGGAAGAAACCTACGAAGTGCTGGACGCGATTGCCCGCAAAGATTACGCCGATGTGCGCGACGAACTGGGAGATCTGCTGTTCCAGGTGGTGTTCTACGCGCAAATGGGCAGCGAGCAGGGATTGTTTGAATTTGACGATATCTGCAACGCCATTTCAGACAAATTAGAGCGCCGCCATCCGCAGATCTTTGGCACTGAAGCGGCCTGGTCGAAAGAGGCCAGCAGCAAAGACGTGCTGGTAAAATGGGAAGCGCGTAAGGCGCGGGAGCGGGCGGAAAAATCCCTGCATTCCGCGCTCGATGATATTCCGTCTGCTCTGCCAGCGCTGATGAAAGCACACAAAATTCAGAAGCGCTGTTCCAATGTCGGCTTCGACTGGACGACGCTCGGGCCGGTGCTCGACAAAGTGTACGAAGAAATCGACGAGGTGATGTTTGAAGCGCGTCAGGCCGTGATCGACGAGGAAAAACTGGGTGAGGAGATTGGCGATCTGCTGTTCGCGACCGTTAATCTTTCACGTCATCTCGGCCATAAAGCGGAAGATGCATTGCAGGCCGCTAACCGCAAGTTTGAGCGTCGTTTCCGGCAGGTTGAGGAGATTATTCGCAGCAAAGGGTTAAATATGGAAGACGCCACGCTAGAACAGATGGAATCTGCCTGGCAGCAGGTGAAAAAGCAGGAAGACTGAGATCGGCGAATACGACTTTGATCGGCGACAAGATCTGACAATGCTGAAACGGTTAAGCTCAGTGTCATTCAGGGGCTAAAACGCTGATCTGCGAGCATTAAAGTCCAACAAATTGAAATCTAAGATGTTTTAGTGAGTTATGCGAACAGTAATGCATGTTTTATCAGCTAACTGTTTGTTTTTGAAAGACTGAGAGGGAAGGGCTGAAAGGCAAAACCCTTCTGAACTGACGGCAAGGAAACGATGATGGACAGCAAAACGATTATTTGTGGCGCACACAAGGTTCCGGTATACTGTTTTCCCGTCTTGGTTACTCCATCATCTTTAAACCTAACCTCTCAGGTTCAGCATGACAACTAATTATATTTTTGTGACCGGCGGGGTCGTATCCTCTCTGGGTAAAGGCATTGCCGCAGCCTCTCTGGCGGCTATTCTCGAAGCCCGTGGCCTCAACGTGACCATCATGAAACTGGACCCGTATATCAACGTGGATCCGGGTACGATGAGCCCGACTCAACACGGCGAAGTCTTCGTTACCGAAGATGGCGCTGAAACCGATCTCGATCTGGGTCACTACGAGCGTTTCATCCGCACCAAGATGACTCGCCGCAACAACTTCACCACGGGCCGTATCTATTCTGACGTGCTGCGCAAAGAGCGCCGCGGCGATTATCTCGGCGCGACCATTCAGGTTATCCCGCACATCACCAACAACATCAAAGAACGCATCATTGAAGGCGGCGAAGGCCACGATGTCGTGCTGGTTGAAATTGGCGGTACTGTCGGTGATATCGAATCCCTGCCGTTCCTGGAAGCGATTCGTCAGATGGCGGTTGAAGTGGGCCGTGAACATACGCTGTACATGCACCTGACCCTGGTGCCGTACATGGCCGCTGCCGGTGAAGTGAAAACAAAACCGACTCAGCATTCTGTGAAAGAACTGCTGTCTATCGGTATCCAGCCAGACGTGCTGATCTGCCGTTCTGACCGCGCTGTTCCTGCCAACGAACGTGCAAAAATTGCGCTGTTCTGCAACGTGCCGGAAAAAGCGGTTATCTCCCTTAAAGATGTTGATTCCATTTATAAAATCCCGGCCCTATTGAAATCTCAGGGTCTGGACGACTATATTTGTAAACGTTTCAGCATCAACGCGCCGGAAGCCAATCTGTCCGAGTGGGAACAGGTTGTTTACGAAGAAGCTAATCCGGGCGGTGAAGTCACCATCGGTATGGTCGGTAAGTACATTGAGCTGCCAGACGCGTATAAGTCTGTGATTGAAGCGCTCAAACACGGTGGCCTGAAAAATCGCCTGACCGTGAACATTAAACTTATCGATTCACAGGATGTCGAAACCCGTGGCGTCGAAGTGCTGAAAGGCCTGGACGCAATCCTAATCCCGGGTGGCTTCGGTTATCGTGGTGTGGAAGGGAAAGTCGCGACAGCCCGTTATGCGCGTGAAAACAACATTCCTTATCTGGGTATTTGTCTGGGTATGCAGGTTGCGTTGATTGAGTTTGCCCGTAACGTTGCGGGTATGGATAACGCCAACTCAACGGAATTTGTGCCAGACTGTAAGTTCCCGGTAGTCGCCCTCATCACTGAATGGCGCGATGAAGAAGGTAACGTCGAAGTACGTTCCGAAGACAGTGATTTAGGCGGAACCATGCGTGTAGGTGGTCAGCAATGTCACCTGAACGAGGGTAGCCTGGTTCGCGAGATGTACGGCGAGCCGACAATAGTTGAACGCCATCGTCACCGTTACGAAGTGAACAATATGCTGCTGAAACAAATCGAAGCCGCAGGTTTACGCGTAGCCGGTCGCTCTGGCGATAAGCAACTGGTGGAAATTATCGAGCTGCCAAACCATCCGTGGTTTGTTGCTTGCCAGTTCCATCCAGAATTTACGTCTACGCCGCGTGATGGTCATCCGTTGTTTGCAGGCTTCGTGAAGGCTGCCGGTGAGTATCAGAAGCGTCAGGTAAAATAAAATACAGGGGAAACGACGTGTCGCAGATGCGTCGTTTGTCTGAAGCTTTAGTTAACTTGTACTGAGGAAATCCTAATGTCCAAAATCGTTAAAGTCATCGGTCGCGAAATCATCGATTCACGTGGTAACCCGACTGTAGAAGCTGAAGTTCATCTGGAAGGTGGTTTTGTTGGTCTGGCTGCTGCGCCATCAGGTGCTTCTACCGGTTCCCGCGAAGCGCTGGAACTGCGTGACGGTGACAAATCCCGTTTCCTGGGCAAAGGCGTTCTGAAAGCCGTTGCTGCTGTTAACGGTCCAATTGCTCAGGCTGTATTGGGCAAAGACGCAAAAGACCAGGCTAACATCGATAAAATCATGATCGACCTGGACGGTACCGAAAACAAATCTAACTTCGGTGCTAACGCGATTCTGGCTGTTTCCCTGGCTGCTGCTAAAGCGGCTGCTGCTTCTAAAGGTCTGCCACTGTACGCTCACATCGCAGAACTGAACGGTACCCCAGGCAAATACTCTATGCCACTGCCTATGATGAACATCATCAACGGCGGCGAACACGCTGATAACAACGTTGATATTCAAGAGTTCATGATTCAGCCTGTTGGCGCGAAAACGCTGAAAGAAGCCATCCGTATGGGTTCTGAAGTTTTCCACACCCTGGCTAAAGTTCTGAAATCTAAAGGCATGGGTACTGCTGTTGGTGACGAAGGTGGCTACGCGCCAAACCTGGGTTCTAACGCAGAAGCTCTGGCTGTGATCGCTGAAGCGGTTAAAGCAGCAGGCTACGAACTGGGCAAAGACATCACCCTGGCGATGGACTGTGCGGCATCTGAGTTCTACAAAGATGGCAAATACGTTCTGGCTGGCGAAGGCAACAAAGCATTCACTTCTGAAGAGTTCACTCACTTCCTGGAAGACCTGACTAAACAGTACCCAATCGTTTCTATCGAAGACGGTCTGGACGAATCTGACTGGGCTGGCTTTGCTTACCAGACTAAAGTTCTGGGCGACAAAATCCAGCTGGTGGGTGACGATCTGTTCGTAACCAACACCAAGATCCTGAAAGAAGGTATCGACAAAGGTATCGTTAACTCCATCCTGATCAAATTCAACCAGATCGGTTCACTGACCGAAACTCTGGCTGCGATCAAAATGGCTAAAGATGCTGGCTACACTGCCGTTATCTCTCACCGTTCAGGCGAAACTGAAGATGCAACCATCGCTGACCTGGCGGTCGGTACTGCTGCTGGCCAGATCAAAACCGGTTCTATGAGCCGTTCTGACCGTGTTGCTAAATACAACCAGCTGATCCGTATCGAAGAAGCGCTGGCGGCACAGGGTACTCCTGCTCCGTTCAACGGTCTGAAAGAAGTTAAAGGTCAGTAATTACTGCCCTGTAACGCTTTCTTAAAAACCCGCTCCGGCGGGTTTTTTTATGCCTGAAAAATGGTGTCGGGCAAATCTGCCATACTCATTTACAGCACAAGTTTGGCCTCACCCGTCTTATCTGTGATAATGCGCGCTGATTTTTTAGAGATGACTGAGAAAACGATGCAGTACCCGATTAATGAGATGTTCGAAACCCTGCAAGGGGAAGGTTATTTTACCGGCGTGCCGGCGATTTTTGTGCGCCTGCAAGGCTGCCCGGTGGGTTGCAGCTGGTGCGACACCAAACACACCTGGGATAAAATTGCCGATCGGGAAGTCGATATGCAGCGCATTCTGGTCAAAACCGAAGAGAGTGATGCCTGGGGTAACGCGACGTCAGAACAGTTGCTGGACGTCATCGCACAACAGGGTTACACCGCCCGTCACGTGGTGATCACCGGCGGCGAGCCGTGCATTTATGACCTGACCGAGCTGACCTCTTTGCTCGAGAAAAACGGCTTCAGTTGTCAGATTGAAACCAGCGGCACGCATGAAGTGCGTTGTTCAGTGAATACCTGGGTCACCGTTTCACCTAAAGTGAATATGCGTGGCGGGTACGACATTCTGCCGCAGGCGCTGAAACGTGCTGATGAAGTGAAACATCCGGTGGCGCGTCAGCGTGATATCGACGCACTGGAAGCATTGCTGGAAACGCTGACCGACAGCAAATCACGCATTATCGCGTTGCAGCCTATCAGCCAAAAAGAAGAAGCCACCAGACTGTGCATTGCGACCTGCATTGCAAAGAACTGGCGGCTGTCGATGCAGACCCATAAATACTTAAATATCGCCTAAATAGCGATATCGGGTGGATCAGCCTTTATAGACGCAACCCGCTGTGCATGTTTCTTTCACGCGCACGGCGGAAAGCAAAGGCAGCTTCGGCTTCATCTCATTCCAGATCCATTCCGCCAGCACTTCGCTGGTTGGGTTTTCCAGGCCCGGAATATCATTCAGATTATAATGATCGAGGCGGTCCAGCGTCGGGTTGAATGCAGCTTTCAGATCGGCGAAATCCATTACCCAGCCTGTGTGCGGATCCACTTCACCGGTGATTTCTATACGAACGGTAAAAGAGTGGCCATGCAACCGGCCGCATTTGTGTCCGGCAGGGACGTGCGGTAAATGGTGTGCGGCTTCGAACTGAAAATCTTTAAATAATGTGGTGGTCATGAGGCTGTCTCGTTGCTCGAAAAAACGCGGCATAGTACCGGAATACCGGCTTACGTGCCATGACTTAACTGCGCTTTTCTTCACCAAATCCTGACTTTTACTCTCTTTACTCCGCCCGCATTGCTGGCTTACAGTGAGCCGGTAGAAACTAACCTGTTGAGATAGTGAATGATTACTGTGCTTCGTTGCGCTGTTCTGGCGCTGTTGTTCTCTGCCAGCGTGCAGGCAGAAACCACGGCTCCCGCACAGGAAGCCGCGCCCGCCGCGGCTAAAACCGTTCAGCCTGCGGCAAAAGTGCCACCGGTCGCCAAAACGGCTATACCGAAAGCTCCGCTGATATTCCCGCCGGGTGCCGGTGTCATGCATGTTCCTCTGGCTCAGAGTAAAAAGACGCTGGAAGTCTTCACCTACCAGCCCGCAGAGGCTGATGAAAATACGCCGGTAGTGATGGTCATGACCGGCGTTGACCGCAACGCGGCAACCTACCGTAATGACTGGATAACCGTTGCAGATCAGTATCATTTGCGCGTTATCGTGCCGCATTTCAGCGAACAGGAATTCCCGGGCGCGGCGGGGTACAACCTTGGAAATCTGGTGGACAGCAAAACGCACCGCCGTCTGCCTAAATCTCAGTGGGCGTTCAGCATGGTCGATAATCTGTTTACGACGTTGCAAAAGCAGGGCGTGACTGGCCAGAAGCAATACTATTTGTTCGGGAACAGCGCGGGCTGCCAGTTCGTTCACCGCATGCTGACGTTATTGCCTGAGCCGAATGTCAAAGCTGCCGTCTGCGCTGCGGCAGGCTGGTGGACATTGCCGGATACCGATCAGCGCTGGCCGTATGGTTTGCGTGAAGCGCCAGTGGCGGTAAACCAGCAACAGCTCAATGATTATTTTGCGAAACCGGTGCTGATTGCCGTGGGCGCTGAAGATGACGATCCGGAAAATCATCTGCTGCGTAAATCCAAACAGGCGATGGCGCAGGGGACCAACCGGCCGGAACGTGCAGAAAGCTATTTCACCACATCCCAGCAGCGTGCCGAACAGAACAATACGCCGTTCAACTGGCACTTTATGGACCTCTCTGACATCGGCCACAGCGGCAGTAAAATGTCGGTCTTTGCCGCCGGCCAGTTTGCGTGGTTCGAGCAGCATAACGCCTTCCATCTCTGAGACTTGAGCGTAAAAGCCGTGTTCTGAAAAAATTTCATCACCCCGCTCCGGCGGGGTTTTTCTTTTACTTTCCGTCACTTTGAAAATGCCCGCGAAGTGTGTGGGAAATTTCATAGCGATTTCAGTACGATAAAAAACTCCCTTTACCACTTTTTCAGATAGAACTTACCGCTAAATCCTCTTAGTCATTTTGGTTATTTATTATTTCCATCACTTCTTTAATTGTTATTATCCGGCTCGTTAACCTTACACTTTCTGAAGGTCTTTTCCGCGCGTAGGTATCCCCTGAAAGCCGCTGAAGGCCGGATTGATGACTGGCTTATGCATAAGGGAATTCGTACTGCGATGACGACTCAGGCTCCTCCAATTTCACTGCTCCCGCTGACCCCCGAGCAACTGGCACGACTTCAATCGGCAACGAGTGATTATTCACCGACTCAGATGGCCTGGCTTTCCGGTTATTTCTGGGGGATGGTTAACCAGCAACCGGGCGCTGTGGCCGCGCCGGCACCGGTGCCGGCAGCAGCATCGATTACCTTGATTTCTGCCTCGCAAACCGGCAATGCCCGCCGCGTGGCCGAACAGTTACGTGATGACCTGATTGCCGCAAAACTGAATGTGAATCTGGTGAATGCCGGTGATTACAAATTCAAGCAAATCGCGCAGGAAAAACTGCTGCTGATTGTGGCGTCGACGCAGGGCGAAGGCGAGCAGGCGGAAGAAGCCGTCGCGCTGCATAAATTCCTGCAATCCAAAAAAGCCCCAAAATTCACGGACACGGCTTTTGCGGTGTTCGCGCTTGGCGATACCTCTTATGAGTTCTTCTGCCAGGCCGGTAAAGACTTCGATACGCGTCTGGGCGAACTGGGCGCGGAGCGTCTGTTAGACCGCGTAGATGCGGACGTTGAATATAAAGAGACTGCCGCCGGATGGCGCAAGCGCATAGTTGAAGTGCTGAAACAGCGCGTACCAGCAGACACTTCCGCGCATGCCGCGCCGACGCTGGCGGGCAGTGTAAATCAGATCGACAGCAGCCCGTATACGAAAGAAGCACCGCTGACGGCGACGCTTGCGGTGAACCAGAAAATCACCGGCCGCGATTCGGATAAAGATGTGCGTCATCTGGAAATCGATCTCGGTGATTCTGGTCTGCGTTACCAGCCGGGCGATGCGCTGGGGATCTGGTTTGAAAACGATCCGCAGCTGGTGCAGGAAGTCGTGGAACTGCTGTGGCTGAAAGGCGATGAGACGGTCGGCATCAACGGCAAATCAATGCCGCTGTCTGAAGCCCTCCAGCATCATATCGAGCTGACGCAAAACACCACGCCAATCATTGAGAAATACGCCGCGCTTTGCCGCGATGAGCATCTGACCGGATTGCTGGCCGACAAACCTGCGCTTTTGCAATACGCGCAAACCGTGCCGTTTGTTGACATGGTGCGCCGGGCACCGACTGAACTCGACGCTCAGCAACTGGTGGATTTACTGCGTCCGCTGACGCCGCGCCTGTATTCGATTGCCTCGTCACAGGCCGAAACCGAATCCGAGGTGCATATCACCGTTGGCGTTGTGCGTTATGACATTGATGGCCGTCCGCGTTCCGGTGGAGCATCAGGTTATCTGGCTGACCGTCTGGAAGAAGACGGCGAGGTGAAAGTCTTCATCGAGCACAACGACAATTTCCGTCTGCCAGCTAATCCTGAAACGCCGGTCATTATGATCGGGCCGGGCACCGGGATTGCGCCGTTCCGCGCGTTCATCCAGCAGCGTGATAACGACGGGGCCAGCGGCAAAAACTGGCTGTTCTTCGGCAATCCGCACTTCACCGACGATTTCCTTTATCAGGTGGAATGGCAGCGCTACGTGAAAGACGGCCTGCTGACCCACATCAGTCTGGCGTGGTCGCGTGACCAGGCGGAAAAAGTTTACGTACAGGACAAGCTGCGCGAGAGCGGCGCTGAAGTCTGGCAATGGTTGCAGGAAGGCGCGCACGTCTATGTTTGCGGCGACGCCAACCGTATGGCGAAAGACGTAGAGCAGGCGCTGCTGGAGATTATTGCCGAATATGGCGTGATGGATCTGGAAACCGCCGACGAATATCTCAGCGAGTTGCGTCTGGATCGCCGCTATCAGCGTGACGTTTACTAATCTGGCGTTTATAAAAATTAGAGCGATGAGTAAAAACTTATGAGCAAAAAGTTGTGGAGTGAACTCAATCCCGGCCCCGGTCCGCTGATTGTCGATGTGCCTCTGGCCGACGCCGAACGCCTGAAAAAGGAAAGTCATTTCCTGCGCGGAACCATTGCCGATGATTTAAAAGACGGCCTGACCGGCGGTTTCAACGGTGACAATTTCCTGTTGATCCGTTTCCACGGCATGTACCAGCAGGACGACCGCGATATTCGTGCTGAACGTGCTGAGCAAAAGCTGGAGCCGCGTCACGCCATGATGCTGCGTTGCCGTCTGCCGGGCGGGGTGATGACGCCTTCGCAATGGCTTGGCATCGACAAATTTGCCGAAGACAGCACGATCTACGGCAGCATCCGTATTACTAACCGTCAGACATTCCAGTTCCACGGCATTCTGAAACCGAACGTAAAACCGGTGCATCAGTTGCTGAATAAACTCGGCCTGGATGCACTGGCGACCGCCAACGACGTTAACCGTAACGTGCTATGTACGTCGAATCCGGTGGAGTCTGAACTGCATCAGGAAGCGTATCAGTGGGCGAAGAAAATCTCCGAACATCTGCTGCCGCGCACCCGTGCTTACGCCGAAGTCTGGCTCGATCAGGAAAAAGTCGAAACCACTGACGAAGAGCCGATTCTGGGCGCGACTTATCTGCCACGTAAATTCAAAACCACCGTGGTGATCCCGCCGCAAAACGATGTTGATCTTCATGCGAACGATCTGAACTTCGTGGCGATTGCTGACAACGGTAAACTGATCGGTTTTAACGTACTGGTCGGCGGCGGTCTTTCTATCGCACACGGCGATAAAGCGACTTACGCCCGTACCGCCAGCGAGCTGGGCTTTATCCCGCTGGAGAAAACGCTGGCCGTAGCCGAAGCCGTGGTGACCACGCAGCGGGACTGGGGTAACCGTACCAACCGTAAAAACGCCAAAACGAAATACACGCTGGAACGCGTTGGCGTGCCGGTATTCAAAGCTGAAGTGGAAAAGCGCGCGGGAATTCAGTTCGCTGAAATCCGCCCTTACGAATTCACCGGCCGCGGCGATCGTATCGGCTGGGTGAAAGGCATCGACAAACAGTGGCACCTGACCCTGTTTATCGAAAATGGCCGTATTCTGGATTATCCGGGCAAGCCGCTGAAAACCGGTCTGGCAGAAATTGCTAAGATCCACAAAGGCGATTTCAGGCTAACTGCTAACCAGAACCTGATCGTGGCCGGTGTCGCCGAAAAAGACAAAGACGCGATAGAAACGCTGGCGCGTAATCACGGCCTGATCGACGACGGTGTTACAGAGCAGCGTAAAAATTCAATGGCCTGCGTGTCTTACCCGACGTGTCCGCTGGCGATGGCGGAAGCTGAACGTTTCCTGCCGGAGTTTGTGACCAAAGTGGAAGGCATCATGCACGGTCATGGCGTAGGCGATGAACACATCGTTCTGCGCGTGACGGGCTGCCCGAACGGTTGTGGCCGTGCACTGCTGGCGGAAATTGGTCTGGTGGGCAAAGCCCTCAACCGTTATAACCTGCACCTCGGCGGTAACCGCGCCGGGACGCGCATTCCGCGGATGTACCGCGAAAATATTTCAGACGCAGAGATCCTGACAATCATCGACGAACTGGTAGGGCGCTGGGCAAAAGAGCGCGAAACTGGCGAAGGTTTTGGTGATTTCGTGATCCGCGCGGGGATCATCAGACCGGTGCTTGATCCGGCCCGTGATTTCTACGATTAACCGTTACGACTGACAGGAGGCACCATGAGTTCATTGAATCTGACTCTGGCCGAACTGAACGACATGCCGAAGTCCGGACAGGCCCTGGCGCTGGCGGAAATTAACGTCAGCCTTGAAAAACTGTCTGCACAGGAGCGTGTGCAGTGGGCACTGGAGAATATGCCCGGTGAATTTGCGTTGTCCTCCAGCTTTGGTATTCAGGCGGCCGTGAGCCTGCATCTGGTGACGCAGCAGAAACCGGACATTCCGGTGATCCTCACGGATACCGGTTATTTGTTCCCGGAAACCTACCAGTTCATTGATTCGTTAACTGAGCAGCTCAGCCTGAACTTGCAGATCTTCCGTGCGGAGCAATCGCCTGCCTGGCAGGAAGCGCGTTACGGCAAACTGTGGGAGCAGGGCGTCGAAGGCATTGAGAAGTACAACCACCTCAATAAAGTTGAGCCGATGAATCGTGCGATTCAGACGCTCGGCGTGCAGACCTGGTTCGCCGGTCTGCGTCGCGAACAGTCCGGCAGCCGTGCGCATCTCCCGGTTCTGGCGGTTCAGCGTGGTGTGTTTAAAATCCTGCCGATCATTGACTGGGATAACCGTCAGGTCTTCCAGTACCTGAAAGAACATGGCCTCAGCTACCATCCACTGTGGGATCAGGGCTATCTTTCCGTCGGCGATACCCATACCACGAAAAAGTGGGAAGAAGGGATGAAGGAAGAAGAAACGCGTTTCTTTGGGCTTAAACGAGAGTGCGGCCTGCACGAGTAAATCCCCGTCATACTTCGAGTTGCAGATGCGTTGGCTGCGTGCACTTACCCCGGTCACATGGTTATCTATGCTCAAGGGGATGCGTTTACTTGCCGCCTTCCTGCAACCCGAATTATTTAGGGGATTCCTGTTATTAGCGTCTCTGCGACTCTTCTTTAAATCAGGCGTGTTTCGCCGGTTTCGCCAGATCCCTGAGCAGCGGGAACAACACTTTCACGGTATCCCGCGAGCGTTTTTCAATGCGGCCCGGCAGCGCGGTATCGAGATATTGCAGGTTATCGAACTGGCTCTGATAGCGGGTTGTGCCCAGCGGGAAGTGGCTGCTGACGGCGCGTTGTTGCTCGCCATCTTTCTTGCCTAATGCATAATTCGTGGCCGTCACGTTCAGCAGCGGTAATCGCGCTTCATCCAGTGCGCCGATGCCGTCGCAGCAATGCGTATTGTCATGGCTTTCCGCCGGGATCCCCAGACTGTGCGCAATCTTGATGGCGCGGACGCGGGTTAGTTTTGCCACCGCCGCAGAGGTATTCAAGCCGCTGTTGAAATACAACCGGTCGCCGGTAATCAGTGAATTCAGATTGATCACCAGCAGTGTGTTTTTCTTCTCTTCAGCGCTCATGCGGTTCACAAAATCCTCCGCACCTTTCGCACCGGTTTCTTCGGCACTCAGCGCCACAAAGCGCAGACTGTAATGTGTGGGAATGGCCTGCATGCGTTCGGCCAGCTCAAGCATCACACCGACGCCTGACGCGTTATCATCCACACCCTGCAAGGTCAGGCCGCCGAGATTATGGTTGGTGTCGCTGTCGCTTTGCGGCACATAAGTATCAAAGTGCGCCATCACAATAATCTGCTGCGGAACGTCGCCGGGGCGCGCGGCAATAACGGACGTGGCGTGAATATTCTGCCAGTTTTTTTTGCCGTCGTTGCTGGTGTACAGATAGCGGGTATCGAATCCGCGCAGATCGCTTTTATACCCTAATTTATTGAATTGCTGATTCAGATAATCTGCCGCGATAAGTTCAGCAGGGCTGCCTGCCATGCGTCCCGGAAAATAGGTTGCGATATGACGAATTTGCTGACTGGCGATTTCACCCATCGCCGGAAGTGGCGACGAAGCAGCCACCGCATGACTCATTAAGACGCCGCTCAACCCGATGGCGAGCAGCGTCCGCTTCATGCGTAAAAAAGAAAACATAGCCAAAAATCCTTGTTTGCGGGTCAAAATGACCGGAAAGGGCACTACACCTGACAGGCCGCGTGTGGCGGTCTTTGTGGGCGATATAGTATGCGATTGTCCGCGCTAATAGACAATTTCCCGTTATCTCAAACCGCTCTTTTTGTCGCCCGGAACGGCCGGAAGAGTTCATGAAAAATATTCAGGCTGGCCGGAGTATAAAAAAAGCAGCCCCCTGACGGCGCGCTATATTCCATTTAGTAACTAATCATTCCTTTTCGTCATTTCAGATCAATTATTGCCTGCACGTATAGTTTGATGATTAATCCTGACAATCAATAAAGGCCTTTGTGGACTATCTACCAATATTTGCCGACCTCAAACAACGCCCGGTGCTGGTTGTTGGTGGTGGTGAAGTCGCTGCCCGCAAAATAGATCTTCTCCTGCGGGCGGGTGCACAAGTTCGGATAGTTGCACAGGCACTTTCCCCCGAGCTGGAACAACGTGAACATGCCAATGAAGTCAGCTGGCTGGCGCAGGCATTTCTGCCAGAGCAGCTCAATGATGTGTTTCTGGTGATTGCTGCCACTGATGACGCCGCGCTGAATGCGGAAGTGTTCGAACAGGCCAGTCAGCGTCATCTTCTGGCGAACGTCGTCGACGATCAGCCTAAGT
Source organism: Rahnella sp. BCC 1045 (assembly GCF_019049615.1). Lineage (NCBI taxonomy): Bacteria > Pseudomonadati > Pseudomonadota > Gammaproteobacteria > Enterobacterales > Yersiniaceae > Rahnella > Rahnella sp. BCC 1045. The sequence continues at coordinate 122,764 of NZ_JAFMOZ010000142.1, forward strand.
GTTCCTTTATCTTTCCTTCGATAGTTGACCGCACGCCGATTGTGGTCGCGGTTTCCTCCGGGGGTAAAGCGCCGGTGCTGGCAAGAATGTTGCGTGAAAAACTCGAAACGTTGCTGCCAAACAGCCTGGGGCAAATGGCGGAAATCGCCGGTCGCTGGCGCGGCAGGGTCAAAGCGCAGTTCAGTTCCATGCGTGCACGCCGTCGGTTCTGGGAGCAGGCCTTTGCCGGTCGCTTCGCCAGTCTGGCTTCTGCGGGGAAACTCGCACAGGCGGAGAAAGCGTTGCAAGAACAGTTAGAAAGTGCGGAAGACATCGCGCAAAACGGCAATGTCACGCTGGTCGGTGCCGGGCCGGGTGATGCAGGATTGCTTACCTTACGCGGTTTGCAGGTTATGCAGCAGGCTGATGTGGTGTTGTACGACTATCTGGTCAGCGACGACGTGCTGGATTTAGTCCGCCGTGACGCGGACAGAATTTGTGTCGGCAAACGAGCGGGCAGCCACTCGGTGTCGCAGGAAGAAACCAACCGTCTGCTGGTCGAACTGGCTCAGCAGGGGAAAAAAGTCGTGCGCCTGAAAGGCGGCGACCCGTTCATCTTCGGACGTGGCGGTGAAGAACTACAGGCGGTGAAAGCGGCCGGAATTCCTTTCCAGGTCGTTCCGGGTGTCACCGCTGCCGCTGGCGCAACGGCGTATGCCGGCATCCCTCTGACGCACCGTGATTACGCGCAGAGCGTGATGTTTGTGACAGGGCATTGCCGCTCTGATGATAACGGCGTGCAGTGGGAGACGCTCGCCAAAGGAAAACAAACGCTGGCGATTTACATGGGCACGCTCAAAGCGGCTGAAATCAGCCAGCAGCTGATCGCTCACGGACGTGCAGCAACGACACCTGTCGCGGTCATCGGACGGGGAACGCGAGCCGATCAGCAGGTGCTGACCGGAACGCTCGATAATCTTGAACATCTGGCTCAAAAGGCGCCGGTACCGGCGCTGCTGGTGATTGGTGAAGTGGTGGCACTTCATCAGCAACTGGCGTGGTTTGGGCATCATCCTGAAACTGACGGGACTCAACGTCCGTCGGTTGTGAATTTGGCTTAAAGGATCTGTTATGGACGAAAAACGACTGACTCATTTGCGGCAACTGGAGGCGGAGAGTATCCATATCATCCGTGAAGTGGCTGCTGAATTCGCCAACCCGGTGATGATGTATTCCATTGGGAAAGACTCCTCGGTGATGCTGCACCTGGCTCGCAAAGCTTTCTTCCCGGGCACGCTGCCGTTCCCGCTGTTGCATGTGGACACCGGCTGGAAATTCCGCGAAATGTACGAATTCCGTGACCGTACGGCGAAAAACTACGGTTTCGAGCTGCTGGTGCATAAAAACCCGGAAGGCGTGGCGATGGGCATTAACCCGTTCGTTCACGGCAGTGCCAAACACACTGACATCATGAAAACCGAAGGACTGAAACAGGCGCTGAACAAATACGGTTTTGACGCGGCTTTCGGCGGCGCACGCCGTGACGAAGAAAAATCCCGTGCCAAAGAACGTATTTACTCGTTCCGTGACCGTTTTCACCGCTGGGATCCGAAAAACCAGCGTCCGGAGTTGTGGCATAACTACAACGGCCAGATTAACAAAGGCGAAAGTATCCGCGTGTTTCCGCTCTCCAACTGGACTGAACTGGATATCTGGCAGTACATCTATCTGGAAAATATTGAAATCGTTCCGCTCTACCTGGCTGCGCCGCGCCCGGTTCTCGAGCGTGACGGCATGCTGCTGATGGTGGATGACGATCGTATTGATCTCCAGCCGGGCGAAGTGATCGAGAAGAAAATGGTGCGCTTCCGTACGCTGGGGTGCTGGCCGCTGACCGGTGCCGTGGAATCCGAAGCGCAAACGCTGCCGGAAATCATCGAAGAGATGCTGGTTTCCACGACCAGTGAGCGTCAGGGACGGGCGATCGACCGCGATCAGGCCGGTTCGATGGAACTGAAAAAGCGTCAAGGGTACTTCTGAGGAGCCGCAGCTAATGAATAATGCAATTGCACAACAAATCGCGGAGCAGGGCGGCGTCGAAGCTTACCTGCACGCTCAGCAACACAAAAGCCTTCTGCGCTTCCTGACTTGTGGCAGCGTCGATGATGGCAAAAGTACGCTGATCGGGCGTCTGCTTCACGATACCCGCCAGATTTACGAAGACCAGCTGTCCTCGCTGCACAATGACAGCAAGCGTCACGGCACGCAGGGCGAAAAACTGGATCTGGCTTTACTGGTTGATGGCCTGCAAGCGGAACGCGAACAGGGTATTACCATCGATGTGGCTTACCGTTATTTCTCCACTGAAAAGCGTAAGTTCATCATCGCGGATACGCCGGGACACGAACAGTACACCCGTAATATGGCGACCGGTGCATCGACCTGCGATCTGGCGATCCTGCTGATCGACGCCCGTAAAGGTGTGCTGGATCAAACCCGTCGCCACAGCTTTATCGCCACTTTGCTGGGGATCCGCCATCTGGTTGTGGCTGTGAACAAAATGGATCTGGTCGATTTCAGCGAGTCTGTGTACGAGCAATTTAAACAGGATTATCTGGATTTCGCTCAGCAGCTGCCGACCGATCTGGACATCAAATTTGTACCGCTTTCCGCACTGGAAGGCGATAACGTGGCGACGCCAAGCGAAAAAATGGGCTGGTATACCGGACCAACGCTGCTCGACGTGCTGGAAACGGTCAACATTATTAACATTCGCGAACAGCAACCGATGCGTTTTCCGGTGCAGTATGTGAACCGTCCAAACCTCGATTTCCGTGGTTATGCCGGTACGCTGGCGTCGGGGTCTGTCCGCGTCGGTCAGAAAGTAAAAGTTCTGCCGTCAGGTGTGGAATCTACCGTGGCACGCATCGTGACCTTTGACGGTGATTTGCAGGAAGCCTGGGCAGGCGAGGCGATCACGCTGGTGCTGGCCGATGAACGTGATATCAGCCGCGGCGATACGCTGGTGGATGCGGATGAAACCGTTAAACCGGTGCAGAATGCGAAAGTGGACGTGGTGTGGATGGCCGAGCAACCGCTTAGCGTCGGCCAGAGCTATGACATCAAAGTTGGTGGCAAGAAAGCCCGTGCGCGCGTGGAAAATATTGAGTATCAGGTCGAGATCAACTCACTGACTCAGCGCGTGGTGGAAAACCTGCCGCTCAACGGTATCGGCCTGGTCGAACTGACCTTTGACGAACCGCTGGTGCTGGATAATTACCAGAGCAACGCGGTGACTGGCGGGATGATCTTTATCGATCGCCTGACGAACGTGACCGTGGGCGCTGGTCTGGTTCGCGAAGCGCTGGAAGAAGTTTATCAGGAAGCGGATAAATACAGCGCGTTTGAGCTGGAACTGAACAGCCTTGTTCGCCGCCACTTCCCGCACTGGGGCGCGCGCGATTTGCTGGGTGGAAAATAAGATGGCGTTGCATAACGGCTCCTTCTTAAAAGACGACAATGTTGTCTGGCATCCGCACGCGGTGACGCGCGCGGATCGCGAGAAACAGCATGGTCATCGTGGCGCAGTTCTGTGGTTCACCGGGCTTTCGGGCTCGGGGAAATCCACGGTGGCGGGTGCACTGGAACAGGCGCTGCATGCGCAGGGTATCAGCACGTATCTGCTTGATGGCGACAACGTCCGCCACGGGCTTTGCCGTGATTTAGGGTTTACGGATGACGACCGTCGCGAAAACATCCGGCGCGTTGGTGAAGTGGCAAAACTGATGGTGGATGCCGGTCTGGTCGTGCTGACCGCCTTCATTTCTCCTCATCGCGCTGAGCGGGACATGGTGCGTAATTTGCTCGGGGAAGGGCAGTTTATTGAAGTGTTCGTTGATACGCCGCTGGCGATTTGCGAGGCACGTGATCCTAAAGGTTTATACAAGAAAGCGCGCGCGGGTGAACTGAAGAATTTCACCGGAATTGACTCTGAATATCAGCCGCCGGAAGTGCCGGATGTGCATCTTAATGGTGAACAATTGGTAACACATTTGGTTCCCCAATTATTAGATGTGATGCGTCAGCGCGCTATTATCAATCCCTGAATGTTTGCCGGCCAAACGCCAGAGAGCGTGCCGGTTTACACTGAATACAGGGATCATCTATGCAGGCTTTACTCAGCAGACTTGTCAGCCGGATCCGGGTCGAAAACACCCGCTATCAGAGGCTGGCGCAGGTCACAGACAGTTCAGACATCGACGAGCCGTCCTACTCTATGCAGGGCGGGTTCATTGGTTTCGTCTTTTACTGGCTGGCCTTTGCAATCCCTTTTATGGTCTACGGCTCCAATACCCTGTTTTTCCTGCTCTACACCTGGCCTTTCTTTCTGGCGCTCATGCCTGTATCCGTCCTTATTGGCATTGCGCTCAGTATGTTCTTTCGTGGTGGCTGGTTTAAAACGTCGGTTACCAGCGCAATCTGCGTTATCAGCATGTTCTGGACGGTCTTCTCATTTCTATCGGGCTGGTGAGTCAGGCAGACTCTTTTCCGGTTCCTTTTCTTCGGTGATGTCGTCCGACGGCCCTGCGTTTTTCAGGCGGTTTTCCCTGCAATTCTCCTTCACGATGTAACCCATTGTGTCATTCTCACCCATAATTGAGTGCGTAAGTCTGATTCTCGCAGGCATTTACCCTGCCACAGTGGAGTCAGAGGGAAAGTTGTGGGATGATTGTCCGGCTTTTTTAGGGGGCGGGGATGGGCAAACTAACACTGCTTTTACTGATTTTACTTGGCTGGCTACAGTATTCACTGTGGCTGGGCAAGAATGGTATTCACGACTACGTTCGTGTAAACGATGACGTTCAGGTGCAACAAGTTAATAACGGCAAACTGAAATCACGTAATGATCAACTTTTCGCAGAAATCGACGATTTGAACGGCGGTCAGGAAGCGATCGAAGAACGCGCACGCAACGAACTGAGCATGATCAAGCCCGGTGAGACTTTCTATCGCCTGGTGCCTGACAACAAACGAGCGCCGGGCAGCACCGTATCGCAAAGCAACCCGAATCAATAGCCATGAGCCATACTGCAGTTTCCCTTCCAAAGGTCATTGCCGTGTTACCGGCTGCCGGAATCGGCAGCCGTATGCAGGCCGAATGCCCCAAGCAATACCTGACTATCGGTGGTAAGACGCTGATAGAACACTCGATCCGTGCCTTGTTGCACAGCAGCAACGTCACCAAAGTTATCGTGGCGCTGAGCCCGCATGACACTCAGTTCCGGCAGTTACCCGTCGCCAGCGATCCACGGATCCAGCTGGTTACCGGCGGAAATGAGCGCGCCGAATCTGTGATGGCAGGCCTTGAGGCCGCGGGCGATCATGGCTGGGTGCTGGTGCATGACGCGGCGCGTCCTTGTCTGCATCCCGATGATCTGACAAACCTTCTGGCCATTTCTGCGGTCAGCAAAACTGGCGGGATCCTCGCCGCACCAGTTCGTGACACCATGAAACGTGGTGAGCCCGGCGCGCATGCGATCGCCCATACGGTGGATCGTCAGGAACTCTGGCATGCGCTCACGCCGCAATTCTTCCCTCTCGAATTATTGAAAACCTGCCTGCGCCGCGCACTGAATGAAGGCGCTGTGGTCACTGATGAAGCTTCCGCAATGGAATATTGTGGTTTTCATCCTATGCTGATCCCGGCGCGGGCCGATAATATTAAAGTCACCAGACCAGAAGATCTGGCACTGGCTGAATTCTACTTAACCCGCTTGTATCAGGAGGAGAACGCATAATGCGTATCGGTCACGGTTTTGATGTACATAAGTTTGGCGGCGAAGGCCCGCTGGTGATCGGTGGTGTGCGTATTCCTTATCCGCAGGGGTTACTGGCGCATTCCGACGGCGACGTTGCGCTGCATGCGGCCACTGACGCACTGCTGGGCGCGGCGGCGCTGGGTGATATCGGCAAGCTTTTCCCGGACACCGACCCGGCCTACAAAGGCGCGGACAGCCGTGAACTGCTGCGTGAAGCCTGGCGTCGCATTCGTGCAAAAGGCTACAAGCTGGGCAATCTCGATATCACGATCATCGCTCAGGCACCGAAAATGGCGCCGCACATCCCGCAAATGCGCGTATTCCTGGCCGAAGATTTGCAGTGCCATATGGACGACGTCAACGTCAAGGCGACCACAACTGAACAACTGGGCTTCACCGGCCGCGGCGAAGGTATCGCCTGCGAAGCCGTTGCACTGCTGATTAAGGAATGATGTTGTGGAAGATTACCGCATGATAGATATGTCCCGTCTCACCTGGTTGCTGGGTGAACCCACCGCCACCGGCCTGCTGAAAGCCAATCCGGAAGACTTTATCGTCGAAGAGGATTTGGGTTTTGAACCGGATGGCGAAGGTGAACATCTCTTAGTGCGGATCCGTAAAAATGGCTGCAACACGCAGTTTGTTGCCGAGCAGCTGGCGCGTTTTGCCAAAGTGCATCCACGCGATGTCAGCTACGCAGGGCTTAAAGACCGGCACGCGGTAACGGAACAGTGGTTTTGCCTGCATCTGCCCGGTAAAGCAGATCCTGATTTGAGCCAGTTCAATCTCGAAGGTTGTGAAGTGATCCGCGCCTCGCGACATCGCAAGAAAATGCGTATCGGAACCTTGAAAGGCAATGCGTTTACGCTGGTTTTGCGACAGATAAGTGACATCGATAATGTCGAAGAACGTCTGGCGAAAATTGTTGAGCAGGGCGTACCGAACTACTTCGGCACGCAGCGTTTTGGCCGCGGCGGCAATAATCTGGTGCAGGCGAAACGCTGGGCAACCAATGAAGCACGCCCTAAAGAGCGCGCCAAACGTAGTTTCTATTTATCCGCCAGCCGCAGTGCGATGTTTAACATTGTCGCCAGTCAGCGTCTGGCGGAAGGCACCGTCCGTCAGGCAATACTGGGCGATGCGTTGCAACTCAGTGGCCGCGGAAGCTGGTTTGTGGCGAAAGCGGAAGAGTTTGAATCGCTGCAACCGCGTGTCGAAAGCGGAGAACTGCTGGTGACGGCGCCGTTGCCGGGTGACGGGCCGTTAGGCACGTCAGAAGAGGCCGAAGTCTTTGAGCTGGCTTGTCTGGCCGGGCAGGAAGATTTGCTTTCACTGCTCAAACGCGAGCGTGTTGAACCTGCGCGTCGAGCCATTATGCTCCAGCCTTTGCAGATGAAATGGCAGCGCTGGGATGACGTCACTCTGGAACTTAAATTCTGGCTACCGGCGGGCAGTTATGCCACCAGCGTAGTGCGTGAACTGATGCATCTGGATGAAATGAATGCGGATATTACTGAGTAACGACGACGGCGTACTGGCTCCCGGCATTCAGGCACTGGCCTGCGCGCTACGTGAATTTGCGGATGTAAAGCTGGTCGCCCCTGACCGTAACCGGAGCGGCGCGTCAAACGCGCTGACGCTCGACGGTCCGTTACGTATTCAGTCCTATCCGAACGGCGATACCGCAGTCATCAACGGTACACCGACCGATTGCGTGTATCTCGGCGTCAATTCGCTGATGCGCCCGAAGCCGGATATTGTCGTTTCCGGCATCAATGCAGGCCCGAATCTGGGCGACGATGTGATTTATTCCGGCACCGTCGCGGCGGCTATGGAAGGGCGTCATCTGGGATTTCCTGCGCTGGCGGTTTCACTCGACGGTCATCAGCATTATGACACGGCAGCGATTATTACCTGCCAGCTGCTCAGGGCGCTGGCGCGCGAACCTCTCCGTACTGGCAAAATTCTGAATATTAACGTTCCGGACCTGCCACTTTCCGAAATCAAAGGGATTAAGGTGACGCGTTGCGGTAGCCGCCATCCTGCTGAGCAGGTATTTTGTCAGCAGGATCCGCGCGGACAAGACTTGTACTGGATTGGTCCGCCGGGCGATAAGTTTGACGTCGCACCTGACACCGATTTTGCGGCGGTCGCGCAAGGTTATGTTTCCGTGACGCCATTGCAGGTGGATTTGACCGCCTACGCGGCTCAGGATGTCGTGGTCTCATGGTTGGAAAAGGCCGGGGTGAGCGCGAATGGTGAATAAGCCGATGTATAACCTGCTGGAGCAACTCCGGCTGCAGGGCATTCATGATGAAAAACTGCTGCATGCCATCGAGTCCGTACCGCGTGAGCGCTTTGTGGATGAGGCGTTTCAGCATAAAGCTTACGAAAATACCGCGTTGCCGATTGGCTCAGGCCAGACCATTTCTCAGCCTTATACCGTGGCGAGAATGACGGAATTACTGCGCCTGACGCCGACATCCCGCGTGCTGGAGATCGGTACCGGATCGGGCTACCAGACGGCCATTCTGGCGCATCTGGTTGAACATGTGTACTCGGTTGAGCGTATCAAAGGGTTGCAGTGGCAGGCCAAAAGACGTCTCAAGCAGCTCGATTTGCATAACGTCTCCACGCGTCACGGCGATGGCTGGCAGGGTTGGCCTTCACGTGGCCCGTTTGATGCCATCATTGTTACCGCTGCACCGCCTGAAATACCTCAAGATTTACTGCAACAACTCGAGGAGGGAGGCGTGATGGTGTTGCCCGTCGGCGAAGAAAGCCAGACTCTCCAGCGAGTCACCCGACGTGGTGATGATTTTGTTGCGGAGACCGTAGAAGCTGTCCGTTTTGTGCCGCTGGTGAAAGGCGAACTGGCCTGAACCCTGACGCGCGCAGGACTAACCCCTTAAAATTTAAATACAACTGTTATATGGTGCTGTACTGGCGATGTTGATAGCATCCACTACAGTTTTTTATGGCACGGTCCGTTCCGGGGGAAAACCTGAACGGGCATGTTGCCTGCGCGTACAGTGTCTGATGACACGAAATGCGCCAGTTGGCGCGGTGTGCGCGGATAAAGAGATATTCTGAGATTGCCGTAACGGGGGAAAATATGAGCACGGGAAGCCCAATAAAAACACTAAGCCGCATTGCAGTGTGTACATTTATCAGTGCCTGGATGGCAGGATGTTCGAACAATTCCAACACATCCGCGCCGATCAGCAGCGTTAATGGCGGCGGAAACAGCGGCAGTAGCAGTCAGAATACTCTGAATTCCCCTCCGCAAATGGCGCCTGCCGTCGGCCCAGGCGGACACATTGTGTACAACCGCAGCTATAACTCGATCCCTAAGGGAAGTTACAGCGGAAGCACCTATCAGGTGAAGCGCGGAGACACCTTATTCTACATCGCATGGATCACCGGCAATGACTTCCGGGACCTTGCTGCGCGCAATAATATCCCTGCTCCGTACAGCCTCGAAGTGGGTCAAACAGTCCAGATAAATAACGTTTCTTCTGCCGCCAGCACGAGCAGTACGACGGCCGTCACCGACGCCACAAATAGCGGTGTTCCGAAAGTTCCTACTGGGGGAATGCTCACAGGTTCTGTGGTTGCATCTCAACCAACTACCACGTATTCTGAATCTTCTGGTAAACAGAATGTAGGTAAGATGTTGCCTACATCAGGTGCAGTCACCACCACAACACCTGTTGCTGTAGCCAGCACTCCCGTCGCCACCTCAACGAATAATGGCGGTCCGGTTTCCTCCTGGAAATGGCCGACTGACGGGAAAATTATCGATAATTTCTCAGCTGCTGAAGGGGGAAATAAGGGGATCGATATCGCTGGTTCGCGTGGACAAGCTGTCGTAGCAACTGCCTCGGGGCGCGTTGTTTATGCCGGTAATGCTCTTCGCGGTTACGGTAATCTAATCATCATCAAACACAATGATGATTACCTGAGCGCCTATGCACATAACGATACAATGCTGGTCCGGGAACAACAAGAAGTGCAGGCGGGACAAAAAATAGCGACGATGGGTAGCACCGGAACCAGTTCAGTAAGATTGCATTTTGAAATTCGTTACAAGGGGAAATCCGTAAACCCGCTGCGTTATCTTCCGCAGCGATAAATCCGGGCAGAGCATCGATTCTGCCCTCGGGACCACGGGTAGGAGCAGCTTATGAGTCAGAATACGCTGAAAGTTAACGAGTTACATGATGATGTAGATTTCGATGAGAACAGCGCTGAAGCCTTTGACGAGAAAGCAATAGTCGAAGAGACTGCCGACAACGATGCTGAAGAAGAATTGTTGTCGCAGGCTGTAAGCCAACGAGTGCTGGACGCAACTCAACTGTACCTCGGTGAAATCGGTTATTCCCCTCTGCTGACCGCAGAAGAGGAAGTTTATTTTGCACGACGCGCGTTGCGGGGAGATGTGCCTTCCCGCCGCCGTATGATTGAAAGTAACCTGCGTTTGGTGGTTAAAATTGCCCGCCGCTACAGTAATCGCGGTCTGGCACTGCTGGATTTGATCGAGGAAGGCAACCTGGGTCTGATCCGTGCGGTTGAAAAATTTGACCCTGAGCGGGGCTTCCGTTTCTCTACCTATGCAACATGGTGGATCCGTCAGACGATTGAACGGGCGATCATGAATCAAACCCGTACCATTCGTTTGCCAATTCACATCGTTAAAGAACTGAACGTTTATCTGCGTACCGCACGCGAACTTGCACACAAACTGGACCATGAACCGAGTGCCGAAGAGATTGCTGAGCAACTCGACAAACCGGTGCATGACGTCAGCCGTATGTTACGCCTGAATGAGCGTATTACCTCTGTAGATACCCCGTTGGGTGGTGACTCAGAGAAAGCGCTGTTAGATATTCTGGCAGATGAAAAAGACAACGGCCCTGAAGACACCACGCAAGACGACGATATGAAACAGAGTATCGTGAAGTGGTTATTCGAGTTGAATGCAAAACAGCGTGAAGTTCTGGCACGTCGTTTCGGCCTGTTAGGTTATGAAGCTGCGACGCTGGAAGATGTGGGTCGTGAGATTGGCCTGACACGTGAACGTGTTCGTCAGATTCAGGTAGAAGGTCTGCGTCGCCTGCGTGAAATTCTGCAGGGGCAAGGGCTGAGCATCGAAGCACTGTTCCGCGAATAACTTTTCGTTAAGAAAAACTGTTCGCCGGAAAGACAGTTCGATATCAAAAAAACGGTGGGTTAATCCCCACCGTTTTTCATTTCTGCCGCCGCGGCTTCTACACCATATCTTTCAGACGGTAAATCCATTCCAGCGCCTGACGTGGCGAGAGAGAATCCGCGTCCAGAGATTCCAGCGCTTCTACTGCAGGCGACACCTCTTCTGCCAGCAGCGTCAGTTGCGGACCATCCACTTTGCTGGCGGCGGCGTTGCTGGACAACGTTTCCAGCTCTTTCAGTTTCTGGCGAGCACGTTTAATGACATCACGCGGGACACCCGCCAGCGCCGCGACGGCCAGACCGTAACTTTTGCTGGCAGCGCCATCCTGCACGCTGTGCATAAACGCAATGGTATCGCCGTGTTCTATGGCATCCAGGTGAACATTGACCGTTCCTTCCATTTTTTCCGGCAGCGTCGTCAGCTCGAAATAATGGGTCGCGAACAACGTCATAGCTTTAATGCGGCTGGCCAGATTCTCGGCGCACGCCCACGCAAGCGATAAACCGTCGTAGGTCGATGTGCCGCGCCCGATTTCATCCATCAGCACCAGGCTATTTTCCGTGGCGTTATGCAGAATATTCGCGGTTTCGGTCATTTCCACCATAAACGTTGAACGGCCAGAAGCCAGATCATCTGCGGCGCCGACGCGGGTGAATATCCGGTCTACGGGGCCGATAACCGCGGTATCCGCAGGAACGTAGCTGCCAATATGCGCCATCAGAACAATCAGCGCCGCCTGACGCATATAGGTACTTTTACCGCCCATATTCGGGCCGGTGATGATCAGCATCCGGCGCACCGGAGACATGTTCAGCGGGTTGGAAATAAACGGTTCTTTCAGTACCTGTTCCACGACCGGATGGCGGCCACCGGTGATGTTGATGCCGGGTTTCTCGCTCATCGTCGGGCAGGTATAACTGAGCGTGTAGGCACGTTCTGCGAGATTACTCAGAACATCCAACTCGGCCAGCGCACTGGCGCTTTGCTGCAAAGCGGGCAGGTGCGGCATCAGCAAATCAAACAGCTCTTCGTACAGCGCTTTCTCCAGCGACAGGGCTTTGCCTTTGGAGGTCAGAACCTTATCTTCATACTCTTTCAGTTCCGGTATGATGTAACGCTCGGCGTTTTTGAGCGTCTGACGGCGGACATAATGAATAGGAACGAGATGGCTCTGGCGGCGGCTCACTTCGATGTAATAACCATGTACACCGTTAAATCCGACCTTCAGCGTTTCCAGGCCCAGCTTCTCGCGTTCGCGAATTTCTAAGCGGTCAAGATAGTCTGTTGCGCCGTCAGCCAGTGCGCGCCATTCGTCCAGTTCCGCGTTATAGCCTGGCGAAATCACACCGCCGTCACGCACCAGAACTGGCGGAGCTTCAACAACCGCACGTTCAAGTAGTTCGACCAGCTCTGTAAATTCACCGGTTTGCTCCACCAGTGTAGCGACATGCGCGGCATCAGCATCTTGCAAAATCCCCCGGATTTCGGGCAGTTGCTGTAACGCATGGCGCATACGGGCGAGATCGCGTGGCCGTGCGCTGCGCAAGGCAAGGCGCGCCAGAATACGTTCGAGATCGCCGACCTGACGCAGCACGGGTTGCAAGTCGGCGGTCAGATCCTGTAATGCTCCGATTGCCTGCTGACGATGGGTCAGCATTTTGATGTCGCGGCTTGGCATGTGGATCCAGCGTTTGAGCATACGGCTGCCCATCGGTGTGACGGCCTGATCCAGGACTGCCGCCAGCGTATTTTCCACACCACCTGCCAGATTTTGTGTCAGCTCCAGATTACGGCGCGTCGCCGCATCCATAATGATGCCGTCCTGCTGGCGCTCCATCGTCACGCCACGAATATGCGGCAGGGCGGTGCGCTGGGTATCTTTTACATATTGCAGCAGGCAACCGGCGGCGCGGAGTGCCTGAGTGGCCTGTTCCACACCAAACCCGCTCAGATCGCGGGTGCCGAACTGGAGATTCAGCTGTTGCTTTGCGGTTTCGAGCTCAAATTCCCACATCGGACGACGGCGCAGGCCGCGGCGGGAAGCAATAAGCGGCATGGCTTCAAAGCTTTCCGGATACAGAAGTTCTGCCGGATTTGTACGCTGTAATTCAGCGGCCATGGTTTCCAGATCGTCTGGCTGAGCGACACGGAAACGACCGGAGCTGATATCCAGCGTCGCATAGCCAAAGCCACGTCCGTCTTGCCAGATGGCCGCGAGAAGGTTGTCATGACGCTCACTCAATAAGGCTTCATCACTGACCGTGCCTGGCGTCACGATCCGCACAATTTTGCGCTCAACCGGCCCTTTGCTCAGCGCCGGATCGCCAATCTGCTCAGCGATGGCGACGGATTCGCCCAGTTGCACCAGCTTGGCCAGATAGCCTTCAACGGCGTGATAAGGCACACCGGCCATCGGAATCGGTTCGCCCGCCGAAGCGCCACGTTTGGTCAGGGAAATATCCATCAGCTGAGACGCACGTTTTGCATCGTCATAAAACAGTTCGTAGAAGTCCCCCATACGATAAAACAGCAGAACTTCCGGGTTCTCCGCCTTAAGACGCAGGTACTGCTGCATCATGGGGGTGTGAGCATCCAGCCCGCTCATATCACTACCTTTATTCTTGATTTCATTCAATTTTAAATCATCCTGTTGGCTCGTACCGCCCGGGGCAACGACTTTACAACGGATCCTAACGTGAGTAGAGGTAAAAAACCACGATGCGTTTTGAAGTTGCGTAATGCTCCGCAAATCACCGTGGATCAGGATCTTCGTGCATCGTTGTAAAGACGTTTATTTTCAGTTTTTTCGGCCCTGATAATGCTCTACCATATCCCCCACCTCTTTTATTGCATGGTTACGGATATCCGATGCGCCTCCTGGCAGTCATTATTCCCCTGGTTTTAACACTTTCTGCTTGTAGCAGTAATAAGCCTCCGGCTCAGCCTGAAGGCCCGCGCAATCCTTTCTCTGACGGAAGAAATGCCAGCGGCAATTCGGTTCCCAGCGGGGGCTTTCTGTTGCAACCCGAACATACTGGCGCAGTGCAGTCCGGTGATTTCGCGTACGATCCGGCCATGAACCGGTTTGTGGACAAAATGGTCAGCGAGCATGGTTTTGATCGCCAGCAACTGCATGATGTGCTGGCGCAAACGAAACGACTGGGCTTCGTTTTACGTCTGATGGATCAGCAAGCGCCATCTGGCCCGCCGTCAACCGTGCCAAATGGTGCCTGGAACCGTTATCGCAGCAAATTTATTACGCCGGATAACGTCCAGAATGGTGTCGTGTTCTGGAATCAGTATCAGGATGCCTTGCAGCGTGCGGAGCAGGTTTACGGCGTACCGCCGGAAATCATTGTCGGTATTATCGGCGTCGAAACCCGTTGGGGCCGCGTCATGGGTAAAACCCGCATTATCGATGCGCTGGCGACCTTATCCTTTGCCTATCCGCGCCGGGCGGATTACTTCTCCGGCGAGCTGGAAACCTTTCTGCTGATGTCCCGTCGTGAGGGGGACGATCCGCTGAGCCTGCGCGGTTCGTTTGCGGGTGCGATGGGTTACGGTCAGTTCATGCCATCTTCTTATAAAGATTATGCCGTGGACTTTAACGGCGACGGCCATGCCAATCTGTGGGATCCGATTGATGCTATCGGCAGCGTAGCCAATTACTTCAAGGCGCACGGATGGACGAAAGGCGCACCCATTGCGGTGCCAGCCGCCGGGCAGGCACCGTTGCTGGAGAATGGCTTCAAGACAAAATATCCACTTTATACGCTGACGGCGGCGGGTCTTAGCCCGCTGGGTTCTCTGGGGGGTTATCAGGAAGCGAGCCTGTTGCGTCTGGATATGGGCACCAGTTACCAGTACTGGTACGGGCTGCCAAACTTCTACACCATCACCCGTTACAACCACAGCGTGCATTATGCGATGGCGGTATGGCAGTTGGGTGAAGCGGTGAAAGCGGCGCGCTGAACCTGATTTCCTGCTTTATCACGGAGGGCCGCTTGTTGTGGCCCTTCTTTTTGCCTTTTATTCCAATTCTGAATACATCGCGCAAAACGCACCGACGGGACTCACACAGCGAAAGAGAAATGCTAACATCAGGTTGAATTCAGCTGACCCGCCAGGATGGAATATGGACGAAAAACGTTTACATGAATTGAGTGCAGAAATCGGCACTGAGCTTAAATCTCAGGGATTGTGGATCACCTGCGCGGAATCTTGCACGGGCGGATTAATTGCCAAGGCCATTACGGACATTGCCGGAAGCTCGGCCTGGTTTGATCGCGGATTTGTTACTTACAGCAATGCGGCCAAGCATGAATTGCTCGGCGTGTCTGAAAGTACGCTTGAGCAATATGGCGCGGTGAGTGAGCAGGTAGTGCATGAAATGGCGCAGGGTGTATTGCACGCCGCGGGTGCGGATGTGGCCCTTTCGGTCAGCGGCATCGCCGGGCCTGACGGCGGCTCAGCAGAAAAACCTGTCGGCACGGTCTGGTTTGGCTTCGCCGGTAAAGACGGGCGTGTCGTGACGACAAAACAACAATTTTCTGGCGATCGAGAAGCAGTACGTTTGCAAGCTGCTGTTTTTTCGCTACAAACTGCGTTATCTGAGTTTCTGCAAAATTAGGCTTGATACTGTATGAGCATACAGTATAATTACTGCCAATTACCTGTACATAAATTATATTCAGTGATGCAGGCGGGATGTTCCCCTGTATCAGACGAGGAGTAAAAATGGCTATTGATGAGAACAAGCAAAAAGCGTTAGCTGCAGCACTGGGCCAGATTGAAAAGCAATTCGGTAAAGGCTCCATCATGCGTCTGGGTGAAGATCGCTCTATGGACGTGGAAACGATCTCTACCGGCTCTTTGTCTCTGGATATCGCGTTAGGCGCTGGCGGTTTGCCAATGGGTCGTATCGTGGAAATCTACGGGCCGGAATCTTCCGGTAAAACGACGCTGACCTTGCAGGTTATCGCTGCTGCACAACGTGAAGGCAAAACCTGTGCGTTTATCGATGCGGAACACGCACTGGATCCTATCTACGCTAAGAAATTGGGCGTGGATATCGATAACCTGCTGTGTTCTCAGCCGGATACCGGTGAGCAGGCGCTGGAAATTTGTGATGCGCTGACACGTTCAGGTGCGGTTGACGTTATCATCGTTGACTCCGTCGCAGCTCTGACACCGAAAGCTGAAATCGAAGGCGAAATCGGCGACTCACACATGGGCCTCGCGGCACGTATGATGAGCCAGGCAATGCGTAAACTCGCGGGTAACCTGAAAAACGCCAACACCTTGCTGATCTTCATCAACCAGATCCGTATGAAAATCGGTGTGATGTTCGGTAACCCGGAAACCACAACCGGCGGTAACGCACTGAAATTCTATGCTTCTGTTCGTCTGGATATCCGTCGTATCGGCGCTATCAAAGAAGGTGATGTGGTTGTCGGTAGCGAAACGCGTGTGAAAGTGGTGAAGAACAAAATTGCTGCACCATTCAAACAAGCCGAATTCCAGATCATGTACGGCGAAGGCATCAACATCAACGGCGAGCTGATCGACCTTGGCGTTAAGCACAAGATGATTGAGAAAGCCGGCGCATGGTACAGCTACAACGGTGAGAAGATTGGTCAGGGTAAAGCAAACTCCTGCAACTTCCTGAAAGAAAACCCGAAAGTAGCTGCTGAGCTGGACAAAAAACTGCGTGACCTGCTGCTGAGCGGCACCGGCGAGCTGAGCGTTGCCACGACAGCTGAAGACGCTGACGACAACATGGAAACCAGCGAAGAGTTTTAATTTCGCGGTTGTCTGACGTCACAGTCGATAAAATGCCAGCCTGGTTTCAGGCTGGCATTTTGCATATCTGAGGGACTCCGATGTCCACTGAAAAAGCACCGAATCAAAATGTCATCGATCTGAAACGACTTCTTGAAGAAGTTGAACAAAACAATGAATCCACATTGTTTGCGCCTCAGGAAAAAGACGCCAATGCGGCGAAAATTAATACACTGATCAGCCGCGCGATGCGTCTGCTGTCTCAGCGTGATCACGGTGAAGCTGAACTGCGCCGCAAACTGCTTATCCCGCCAGTCCCCTTTGTAAAACCCCAAAATAAACAAAGCCGCTGGTCTTCACGTAAACGACCAGACGAAAATGCCTTTGATGAAGATAATGCGGTAAAGGCGCGCCCGGAAACACGCCCGGTGCCGGAAGAGATCCCAGAGGAACATGTACAGGCAGTTATCGACTATTGCTACCAGCATCACTGGCTTGATGATGCCAAATTTGCCAGTCGCTATATTTCCGGTCGCAGCAATAAAGGCTACGGGGCACAACGCATTCGTTCGGAATTACTGCAAAAAGGTGTCGATAAAGAAATCATATCGACGGCACTGGAGGAAACGGAGGTTGACTGGTGTGTTCTGGCGCGGGATATTGCCGTCAGAAAGTTTGGAGAAAATTTACCGAAAGACTGGAAAGAAAAATCGAAAGTTCTGCGTTATTTGCTTTACCGAGGCTTCTTTCAGGAAGAAATACAGTCGATTTATCGCGATTTTGACGATTGACCGCATACGGTATTTTACTTCCCTGCGCAGAAATTTTATCTTATCCGCACTTTTTCGTTCGTGAGCTGTACAGATTGCTGCCATATGCAGCGTTATCCGGCTCAAGAGCCGTTCTTCCAGCATGATTCCGGGATATTTATGAGCAAGAGCACCGCTGAGATCCGTCAAGCGTTTCTCGATTTCTTCCATAGTAAGGGACACAACGTTGTTTCAAGCAGTTCGCTTGTCCCGACAAACGATCCGACACTGTTGTTTACCAATGCCGGGATGAACCAATTTAAAGACGTTTTCCTCGGTCTGGATAAACGCGACTACAGCCGTGCCACCACATCTCAGCGTTGTGTGCGTGCAGGTGGTAAACACAACGACCTCGAAAACGTCGGCTATACCGCCCGTCACCACACCTTCTTCGAAATGCTGGGCAACTTCAGCTTCGGCGATTACTTCAAGCACGACGCAATCAATTACGCTTGGGAATTACTGACCGGCGAAAACTGGTTTAATCTGCCGAAAGAAAAGCTTTGGGTCACCGTCTATGAGACTGACGACGAAGCGTTTGAAATCTGGGAAAAAGAAGTCGGCGTTCCAAAAGAACGTATTATCCGCATTGGCGATAATAAAGGCGGCGCTTACGCTTCTGACAACTTCTGGCAGATGGGTGATACCGGTCCTTGCGGTCCTTGCACCGAAATTTTTTACGATCATGGCGACCATATCTGGGGCGGCCCTCCGGGTTCTGCTGAAGAAGATGGCGACCGTTACATCGAAATCTGGAACATCGTTTTCATGCAGTTCAACCGTCAGTCTGACGGCACCATGCTGCCACTGCCTAAACCTTCCGTCGATACCGGGATGGGGCTTGAGCGTATCACCGCTGTTATGCAGCATGTGAACTCAAACTATGACATCGACCTGTTCCAGAAACTGATCGCCGCCGTTGCTGACGTCACTGGCGCGACCGATCTGACCAGCAAATCTCTGCGCGTTATCGCTGACCATATTCGCTCTTGCGCTTTCCTGATTGCAGACGGCGTGATCCCATCGAATGAAAACCGTGGCTACGTGCTGCGTCGTATCATTCGTCGTGCGATCCGTCACGGCAATATGCTGGGCGCGAAAGAGACCTTCTTCTACAAACTGGTTGCTCCGTTAATTGACGTGATGGGCCCGGCTGCGGCTGAGCTGAAAGAACAGCAAGCCATGGTTGAGCAGTTGCTGAAGACTGAAGAAGAGCAGTTTGCCCGTACACTGGAGCGTGGTCTGGCGCTGTTGGACGATGAATTATCTTCTCTGCAAGGCGATACGCTGGACGGTGAGATTGCTTTCCGTTTGTACGACACCTTCGGTTTCCCGCTGGATCTGACTGCGGACGTGTGCCGCGAACGCAATCTGAAAGTTGACGAAGTCGGTTTTGAAAAAGCGATGGAAGTTCAGCGTCGTCGCGCACGTGAGTCCAGTGGTTTCAGCGCGGACTACAACAGCATGGTGCGTGTTGACGGCGTTACGCAGTTCTCCGGTTATGAGCATCTGCAACGTCATTCCAAAGTTGTGGCGCTGTTCATCAATGGTCAGCCAGTAAATGAAATTCAGGCGGGCGATAACGCTATCGTCGTTCTGGATGACACACCATTCTACGGCGAGTCCGGCGGACAGGTTGGCGATAAAGGCATCCTGAAAACGGCTGCCGGCACGTTCGACGTTTCTGATACCCAAAAATATGGCAAGGCCATTGGTCATCAGGGCTCGCTGAGCGCAGGCAAACTGAGCGTTGGTGACAGCGTTGAAGCCGAAGTTGACGTTGAGCGTCGCGAACGTATTCGTCTGAATCATTCCGCGACTCACTTGCTGCACGCTGCACTGCGTCAGGTACTGGGCAAGCACGTTGCTCAGAAAGGCTCGCTGGTAAACGATAACTATCTGCGTTTCGACTTCTCGCATTTCGAAGCGATGAAGCCGGAAGAGATTCGTCAGGTCGAAGATCTGGTGAATGCGCAAATCCGTCGTAACTTGCCAATTCAGACCACCATCATGGATTTGGATGAAGCGAAAGAAAAAGGTGCGATGGCGCTCTTTGGTGAAAAATACGAAGACAGCGTGCGCGTGCTGACCATGGGTGATTTTTCCACCGAGCTGTGCGGGGGGACTCACGCCAGCCGTACGGGTGATATCGGCCTGTTCCGTATTCAGAGTGAGTCAGGCACGGCAGCAGGTGTTCGTCGTATCGAAGCGATTACCGGTGAAAACGCCATTAATGCACTCCATCAGCAAAGTGATTTGCTGCAAGATGTTGCGCACATGGTGAAAGGTGATGTGAACAGCATTACTGATAAAATCCGTACTCTGATTGAACGTTCCCGTGTGCTGGAAAAAGAACTTCAGCAGGTGAAAGGGCAACAAGCTGCGCAGGAGAGTGCTTCACTTTCCAGCCAGGCGAAAGAAGTGAAAGGCGTTAAGCTGTTGGTCCGTCAGCTGGATAACGTAGAGCCTAAAATTCTGCGTACGATGGTTGATGACCTGAAAAATCAGTTGGGTTCAGTGATTATTGTTCTGGCAACCATCGCTGACGATAAAGTCAGCCTGATTGCGGGCGTCACGAAAGATCTGACGGAACGCGTCAAAGCAGGGGATCTGATTGCTTCTGTTGCCCAGCAGGTGGGCGGTAAAGGCGGTGGTCGTCCTGATATGGCGCAGGCAGGGGGAAGTGACGTTCAGGCATTACCGGCTGCACTGGCAACAGTAGAAGCCTGGGTTGAATCCCGGCTGTAATAAGAAATAAATAGCTAACCAGGAAGCGCCATAATGTATTGTGCAATATGGCGTTTTCGGTCTTAATGGCAGGGTAGGCCTCGCGATAAAAGTCGCGACAATGATGATATCGGCTAAACTTAAAGTACTATGGCTTGAGTTGCGGGCCGCTTACAGTTTACGTAGGGGTCATGGCTTACGTTTTACCTGCTTATGATAGATAATGGCCGGGAAACTGAGAGACCCGACTCTTTTAATTATTCAAGGAGCAAAGAATGCTTATTCTAACTCGCCGAGTTGGTGAAACCCTCATGATTGGCGATGAGGTTACTGTTACCGTTTTAGGTGTTAAAGGTAATCAGGTGCGTATTGGTGTGAATGCGCCGAAAGAGGTTTCTGTTCACCGTGAAGAGATTTATCAGCGTATCCAGGCTGAAAAGTCTCAACAGACGAGTTACTGATTTACGAGGCGTCTCGTCGATGACGAGGCGCTGAACTTCCTTTTTGCTCTTTTTTGATTTTTCTCCCCTTAATTTACTGCCTCCCCGGTTTTTATTTTCCTTCTGCGGCTTCTTCCAGACCTGTCATTTTTTAAAAGCTAAGCCTTTTTTCTGACCACTGAGCCCCTTTATTGCCTTCAAACTGCTCAGGTTGTGCGTGAAATGTCCAAACGGGTGATTGTTAGGAAAAAAGGGTTTGACTTATAAGGGCCAGAAAGTAATATGTGCGCCACGCAGTGCCGATGAGCTTAAACAAAGTTAGTCAGCACACTCGCAAGAGGCGTATGGTGAGGTGGCCGAGAGGCTGAAGGCGCTCCCCTGCTAAGGGAGTATGCGGTCAAAAGCTGCATCCGGGGTTCGAATCCCCGCCTCACCGCCATTTAAAATGCACCCATAGCTCAGCTGGATAGAGTACTCGGCTACGAACCGAGCGGTCGGAAGTTCGAATCTTCCTGGGTGCACCATACTTTCCTGAGCGTATGTTGATTTGCAATCAAATGAGCGTGACGGGCAAAGGCGAAAGCTGATGTAGTGCGGAAAAATGGTCAGGTAAATCTGCAGTAAGAATCAAAATGCACCCATAGCTCAGCTGGATAGAGTACTCGGCTACGAACCGAGCGGTCGGAAGTTCGAATCTTCCTGGGTGCACCATTCTTCCTCTTAGTATTTTCCGAAAAAACTCAGCACGACCCTAATGCACCCATAGCTCAGCTGGATAGAGTACTCGGCTACGAACCGAGCGGTCGGAAGTTCGAATCTTCCTGGGTGCACCATATTCCAAACATGTCTGAGCGACGACTTTCATATAGAGTCCTCCGGCATGTTAGAAAAACCCGCTTTGGCGGGTTTTTTGCTTTCTGCTTTTCCTCTCTGATTTTCCTCCCTTCTTTTTCATTTCCCTGATTTTTCTGACGTGTTCGGATGTGCTGTAGGTGTGGACAAAATGCGACTTTCGCCAGACTTTGCGATAAAGTAGTTTTCCTGTTTTTTCGTGATCATGGAGCATTCGATGTACGATCGATACGAAGGGCTAATATTTGATATGGATGGCACCATATTGGATACCGAACCTACGCACCGTAAGGCATGGCATCAGGTATTGACCAAATACAGTATGCATTATGATGTCGAATCCATGGTCGCTCTGAATGGTTCTCCAACCTGGCATATTGCCCGGTTTGTTATCGACAGCAATAACGTCGAAATGGATCCCCATCTCCTTGCCGCAGAGAAAACCGCTGCTGTGCAGGAAATGTTGCTTGATACTGTACGTCCTTTGCCATTAATTGATGTTGTGAAGGCTTATCATGGCCGCCGGCCAATGGCGGTAGGGACGGGCAGTGAGCACTGGATGGCTGATGCGTTATTGCGTCATCTTGGGCTGCGCGATTGCTTTGATGCGATCGTGGGTGCAAATGATGTACAAAACCACAAACCGGCACCCGACACCTTTTTACGCTGCGCTGAGTTAATCGGCGTGCCTCCTGAAAAATGCGTTGTCTTTGAAGACGCAGATTTCGGTATTGAGGCGGCCCGGCGCGCCAATATGGATTTTGTGGACGTGCGAACGCTGTGAGTAGCGTTGTGGCGCTGGCTTCATTATTTGGCAGCAGTTTTCTCAGCGCGACATTATTGCCCGGAAATTCAGAAGTCTTATTAGTCGCTTTATTGTCAGCTGGCAGCGCAATGCCAGCGGCACTGGTTTTGTCTGCAACTGTTGGCAATACCTTAGGAGGCATAACCAACGTCATCATCGGACGCTTTGTGCCGCAGCCCAAACCGCAACGTGGACTTGATGTTGCACAGAACTGGCTGAAGCGTTTTGGACCGGCGGCATTATTGCTAAGCTGGCTGCCGGTGATTGGCGATATGTTGTGCGTGTTAGCAGGTTGGCTGCGAATGCCATGGGGTCCGGTGGTCTTTTTCATGTTGATTGGAAAAGCAGTGCGTTACATCGTTTTGGCTGTTGTGACGTTACAGGGGCTTTCATGGTTAGGTTAGATTGGCATCAGTTATCAATTATGGTCACATCTATGCAGATTCAGTATGCTTGCAAATTAATGGTTTCACCGAGCGGGAGGTCAATTTGATCCCGGATGTATCTCAGGCGCTTTCCTGGTTGGAAGCCCATCCTCAGGCATTAAAAGGTATTCGTCGCGGTATTGAACGTGAAACGCTGCGGGTCAATCCCGATGGTTCATTAGCGACGACCGGACACCCGGAATCTTTAGGGGCTGCACTGACGCACCGCTGGATAACCACCGATTTTGCTGAAGCTTTATTAGAATTCATTACGCCCGTCGATGACAATATTGAGCATCTGATGGCGTTTCTGCGTGATATCCATCGTCACGTGGCTCGTGAACTTGGTGACGAGCGGATGTGGCCATTCAGCATGCCGTGCTTTATCGAGTCCGGACAGGATATCGAGCTGGCACAGTACGGTTCATCTAACGTCGGGCGCTTTAAAACGCTTTACCGTGAAGGATTGAAAAACCGTTATGGCGCGCTGATGCAGGTGATTTCCGGCATCCACTATAATTTCTCGCTGCCGCTGTCTTTCTGGCAGGAACGTCTGGGTGTTACGGATGTTGAAAGCGGGAAAGAAGCGATTTCAGCGGGCTACTTTAAGCTGATCCGCAATTATTACCGCTTTGGCTGGGTGATCCCGTATCTGTTTGGTGCGTCACCTGCGATCTGTAAATCCTTCCTGAAAGGGCGTGAAACAGATCTGCCATTTGAATATACCGATTCCGGATTGTGCTATCTGCCGTACGCCACCTCGTTGCGTCTGAGTGATTTGGGCTATACCAACAAATCACAGAGCAATCTGGGGATCACGTTTAACGATCTGGAAACGTACGTTCAAGGCGTGAAGAAAGCGATTCGCACCCCGTCTGCGGAATACGCGGAAATGGGTGTAAAGAAAGACGGTAAATATCTGCAACTGAACACCAATGTGTTACAGATTGAGAACGAACTTTATGCGCCAATCCGTCCAAAGCGGGTCACCAAATCAGGTGAAAGCCCTTCTGATGCACTGATGCGCAGCGGGATCGAATACATTGAAGTCCGCTCGCTGGACGTCAATCCGTTCTCACCTGTGGGTATTGATGCGACTCAGGCGCGTTTCCTGGATTTGTTTTTGGTATGGTGTGCCTTAGCGGACGCACCGGAAATGAACAGTGATGAGCTGCTTTGTACGCGCAAAAACTGGAATCGGGTGATCCTCGAAGGCCGCAAACCAGGCCAGACGATTGGTATTGGTTGCAACGATGAGCGCAAGCCGCTGGTCAGCGTCGGGAATGCGTTGTTTGATGATTTGAGCCGTGTGGCGCAGGTTATGGACGAGCAGAACGGCGATCACCTTTATCAGGATGTCTGCAAAGAGCTGGTTGCTGCGTTTGATGATCCTGAACTGACGTATTCTGCGCGGATCCTTAAAGATCTGAAACAGCAGGGCGGCGTGGGCAGTCTTGGGCTGGAACTGGCAGAAAAGTATCGCCAGATGCTGGTGAGTGAACCGCTGGAAGTTTTAGATGCCAGTGCATTAATGGCAGAGCAGGACGGTTCATGGCAACGTCAGCGCACACTGGAAGCGGGTGATACGCTAAGCTTTGAAGAATATCTGGCTGCGAACGCAGGCAGTAGCGATGAGTAGAAAAGAAAAAGGCCACAATCAATGTGGCCAAATAAACATCTCTGTTTACAGGGATGATGATAACAAATGCGCGTCTTTCACTAATTAAGACCCGCATGCTGGGAAAAGGTTTCCTGAGTTCGTAAAAAAAATTAATTTATTTAGGAGAGGTGACGATATGCCACTGTTGGATAGCTTTACCGTAGACCATACCCGTATGGCAGCACCTGCTGTTCGCGTCGCAAAAACCATGAAAACCCCGCACGGGGATACCATCACTGTGTTCGATCTGCGTTTCTGCCGCCCGAATATTGAAGTGATGCCTGAACGCGGTATTCATACGCTGGAACACCTGTTCGCAGGTTTCATGCGTAACCATCTGAATGGCAACGGCGTGGAGATCATTGATATTTCCCCAATGGGCTGCCGTACGGGTTTCTACATGAGCCTGATCGGTGTACCGGAAGAGCAATTTGTTGCTGATGCCTGGAAAGCGGCGATGGCAGATGTTCTGAAAGTGAAAGAACAGCGTCAAATCCCTGAGCTGAATGAATATCAGTGCGGTACTTACGAGATGCATTCCCTGAAAGAAGCTCAGGAAATCGCGCAACATATTCTCGATCACGACGTAGTTGTGAACCGTAACGACGATCTGGCTCTGCCAAAAGAAAAACTGTCCGAACTGCACATCTAGTTGTAGCGTGTTGCAGGTAAAAAAAAGACGCGTTCATCGCGTCTTTTTTATGTCTGTTATTCAGCGGATTAGCGTTGATTTACGCTGGTTTGCAAGGGCTGTAACGGGCGAACCTGTACCTGTTTGATCATATTGTCCTGCACGTCGAGAATTTCGACTTCGTAATCTTCAATGCGCAAACTGGTGCCGATAGTCGGGATATCTTCCAGCACTTCCAGAAGCATGCCGTTGATGGTTCGCGGCCCGTCGGCAGGAAGATGCCAGTTAAACGCTTTGTTCAGCTCACGGACGTTCGCGCTGCCTTCAATCAGTACAGAACCGTCGCTTTGCGGTGTCACTTCTTCAGCCAGAGTAGGTGACATCGACGTGGTAAAATCACCGACGATCTCTTCAAGAATATCTTCGACCGTCACCAGCCCCTGAATGTCACCGTATTCATCGACCACAATGCCCACTTTCTTTTTATTGCGCTGGAATTTCACCAGCTGAATGTTCAGCGGCGTACCTTCCGGAATGTAGTAAATCTCGTCCGCAGCGCGCAGCAGGTTTTCTTTGGTGAATTCTTTCTTCTCGGTCATCAGGCGATACGCTTCGCGTAAACGCAGCATGCCGATCGCATCATCAAGCGAGTCGCGGTAGAGCACGATTCGGCCATGCGGTGAGTGCGTGAGCTGGCGGATGATGGACTTCCAGTCGTCGTTAATGTCGATGCCGACGATTTCATTGCGCGGCACCATGATGTCATCAACGGATACTTTTTCGAGATCCAGAACGGAAAGTAGCATGTCCTGATTACGGCGTGAGATTTGCGAGCGCGATTCATTCACGATAGTACGCAGCTCTTCTTTGCTCACAGCATCACTCAGGCTGGCGGTGGTTTTGATACCAAACATACGCATCAGCAGACGCGAGAGGCTGTTCAGGATCCACACCAGTGGCATCATGATTTTTTGCAGCGGACGCAACAAAATGCTGCTCGGAAAAGCAATGCGTTCAGGATTGAGGGCTGCGAAGGTTTTCGGCAGAACTTCAGCAAACAGCAGAACCACGAAAGTCAGCACACCGGTGGCAATCGCGACCCCGGCATCGCCATACAAGCGGATACCCACAATGGTTGCCAGAGCGGAAGCAAGAATGTTGACCAGGTTATTGCCGATAAGCACGAGGCTGATCAACTGGTCCGGGCGTTTTAACAGCTTTTCGACGCGACGCGCCGCGCGGTTACCCTGTTTGGCCAGGTGACGTAACCGGTAACGGTTGAGTGTCATCATACCGGTTTCGGAGGCTGAAAAATAAGCCGAAACCACCACCATGATGATCAATGTGATGATCAGGGTTGTTGTCGAGACGTGCTCCAACGGGTATTCCTTTTAATTAATGAACCATGATTTGCTGGATCAGGCGACTGCCAAAATAGGCAAGAGTCAGAAGAATGGCGCCTGCCATGCTGAACCATACCACGCGGCGGCCACGCCAGCCTTCGTGATAATGGCCCCACAGCAGGACGATATAAACGAACCATGCCAGTATCGATAAGACAGCCTTGTCGATATTCTCCGGGCTGAACAGGTTGTTCAGATACAGTAATCCGGTGCACAGCGTCAGCGTCAGTAAAATGACGCCAATCTGGGTGATGTGAAACAGTTTACGTTCAATGCTCATCAGCGGTGGCATATCGGCAGTAAATGTCAGGCGTTTGTTCTTCAACTGGTAATCAAGCCACGCCAGTTGCAAGGCGTAAAGCGCTGCGATCATCAGCGTAGCATAGGAGAATAACGCCAGGCCGATGTGTACCAGCAAGCCTTTGCTTTCTTCCAGATGCGTGATGAATTCGCCCGGAAGGAAAGTGACGAACGCCAGATTGATCAGCGAGAAGCTGTAAACGATCGGTAAGACAAACCAGCCGCGATTACGTGAGGCAACAATAGTCATCACCGTACCGATGATTAAACTGACCACTGAACCGATGTTCACCAGACTCAGGTTCTGGCCGGTGCTGACATCAAATATGCGTTGCTGTAATGCCACAGCGTGGCAAATAAGCGCTACCACAACAGAAATCAGTGCTAAACGCCGGTATGCGCTGTTCTTCCGGATGATGCTCGGAATGATCAGTGCAAGGCTGAGCAGATAGGCCAACATGGCGACGAGAGCAAAAACTGACATAGCGTTTCAGTAGCATCGAAAAGTGAATGAGAACCGCAGTATAACGTTACCGGCGTCACGCTCCAACCTATCTGAGATGCCAAAGCAGAGATCGTCCGCGCTTCGTGTTATAATCCCGCAATTACGTCGCAAGAGCGGCCTGTCATTACGTTGAGCAAGAGACGATGTTTGAGAATTTAAGCGATCGATTGTCGCGCACACTGCGCAATATCAGCGGCCGCGGGCGGCTGACCGAAGAAAATATCAAAGAGACATTACGTGAAGTGCGTATGGCGTTACTGGAAGCGGACGTTGCGCTGCCGGTCGTTCGCGACTTCATCAACCGGGTGAAAGAGAGCGCTGTTGGCCATGAGGTCAATAAGAGTCTGACGCCGGGTCAGGAATTCGTCAAAATTGTCCAGAAAGAACTGGAAACCGCGATGGGCGAGGCTAATACCGAGCTCAACTTAGCGGCGCAGCCACCGGCTGTTGTTCTGATGGCGGGTTTACAAGGTGCTGGTAAAACCACCAGCGTCGGTAAACTGGCGAAATTCCTGAAAGAAAAGAAAAAGAAAAAAGTGCTGGTGGTCTCCGCCGACGTTTATCGCCCTGCGGCGATCAAACAGCTGGAAACCCTGGCGCAGCAAGTTGACGTGGATTTCTTTGCATCCGATGCGCAGGAAAAGCCGGTGGATATCGTCACCCGCGCCCTGCAACAGGCGAAACTGAAATTCTACGACGTTCTGATTGTCGATACCGCCGGCCGTTTACACGTCGACGAAGCGATGATGGACGAAATCAAACAGGTTCATGCCGCGATTAATCCGGTAGAAACGCTGTTTGTGGTCGATGCCATGACCGGCCAGGATGCGGCGAATACCGCGAAAGCGTTCAACGAAGCGCTGCCGCTGACCGGTGTGATCCTGACGAAAGTCGACGGTGACGCCCGTGGTGGTGCTGCGCTGTCGATCCGCCACATCACTGGCAAACCGATTAAATTCCTGGGTATGGGTGAAAAAACCGATGCACTGGAGCCGTTCCACCCGGATCGTATCGCGTCCCGCATTTTGGGCATGGGCGACGTGCTTTCTCTTATCGAAGATATTGAGAGCAAAGTTGACCGTGCACAGGCTGAGAAACTGGCCAACAAGCTCAAGAAAGGCGATGGTTTTGACCTGACCGACTTCCTCGAGCAGCTCAAGCAAATGCGCAATATGGGCGGCATGGCGAGCATGATGAGCAAATTGCCGGGCGTGGGTCAGTTGCCTGACAACGTCAAATCTCAGATGGATGACAAGGTTCTGGTGCGGATGGAAGCGATCATCAACTCGATGACGATGAAAGAACGCGCTAAACCAGAAATTATTAAAGGTTCCCGCAAGCGCCGTATCGCGCTGGGTTCCGGCATGCAGGTGCAGGACGTTAACCGCTTACTCAAGCAGTTCGACGATATGCAGCGCATGATGAAGAAAATGAAGAATGGCGGCATGGCGAAAATGATGCGTGGCATGAAGGGTATGATGCCACCAGGTTTCCCGGGCCGTTAATCGACATCACTGTCTATATATCAGCCACATAGGCGGCTCATGCAAAATGCGGTCTGCGCTCTTTACGCTTTAGATTGCTTTTTGCGCCAAAATGAGTAAAATTTTCGGGCTTTTTATATTGCAACCAGACCCCGTTCCCCGATGGGGTCTGGTTGTTTTATTAACTAAAGAGGATGTTATGGTAACAATTCGTTTAGCACGTGGCGGCGCAAAAAAGCGTCCGTTTTATCAAGTAGTAGTGACCGACAGCCGCAACGCTCGTGACGGTCGTTTCATCGAACGCGTAGGTTTCTTCAACCCATTGGCTTCTGGCCAGGCTGAAGCACTGCGTCTGGACCTGGATCGTATTACCCATTGGGTAGAGCTGGGTGCAACCGTTTCTGATCGCGTTTCTTCGCTGATCAAAGACGCTAAGAAAGCAGCTTAATCTGTCGCGGTGGTGGCAATGAGCAAGCAATCCAATCCAGTGGTACCCGCTGAGCCGTTAGTACTCGGCAAAATGGGTTCAACATACGGCATTCGTGGTTGGCTCAGAGTGTTTTCATCCACCGAAGACGCTGAAAGCATCTTCGAATACCAGCCCTGGTTTATCCAGCGTGCCGGTAAGTGGCAAGTTGTCGAGCTGGAAGGCTGGAAACGCCACACTCAGGACCTGATTATCAAAGTCAAAGGCGTTGATGACAGGGATGCAGCGAATCTCCTGACCAATTGCGAAATTGTTGTTGATTCAAAGCAGCTACCTCCACTGGAAGACGGCGACTACTACTGGAAAGACCTTTTTGGTTGCCAGGTAGTGACCACTTCCGGTTACGAACTGGGAAAAATCATCGATATGATGGAAACCGGTTCTAACGATGTGATGGTAGTCAAAGCCAACCTGAAAGATGCCTTCGGACTCAAGGAGCGGTTGATTCCGTTCCTCGATGGGCAGGTTATCAAGAAAGTCGATCTCACTACTCGCACTGTTGAAGTAGATTGGGATCCTGGTTTTTGACCTCCGTAACGTTTACTGATGTAAACAACGATGGGTTGAGCGATAAAGCATTCGAAAGGGGTAGGCTATGTGGATTGGTATAATTAGCCTGTTTCCTGAGATGTTCCGCGCAATCACCGATTACGGGGTAACTGGCCGGGCAGTTAAAAATGGCCTGTTGAGCGTAAATTGCTGGAGTCCTCGTGACTTCGCATACGACCGACATCGTACCGTGGACGAGCGCCCTTACGGCGGTGGTCCCGGCATGCTGATGATGGTGCAACCTTTACGGGAAGCTATTCATGCAGCAAAAGCAGCGGCAGGCGAAGGTGTGAAAGTGATTTATCTTTCACCTCAGGGACGCAAGCTGGATCAAACCGGTGTGTGTGAACTGGCGGCCCATCAGAAAATTATTCTGGTTTGTGGTCGTTACGAAGGGATTGATGAGCGCGTAATCAAAACCGAAATTGATGAAGAATGGTCAATTGGCGATTATGTTCTCAGTGGTGGAGAGTTACCGGCAATGACGCTGATTGATTCAGTTTCCCGCTTTATACCGGGCGTTCTGGGTCGTCAGGCTTCAGCAGAAGAAGATTCTTTCGCTGACGGATTGCTCGATTGCCCCCACTATACCCGCCCTGAAGTGTTGGAAGGCATGGAAGTTCCGCCAGTTTTACTGTCGGGAAACCACGCTGATATACGTCGCTGGCGCCTGAAACAGTCGCTGGGTCGAACCTGGCTTAGAAGACCTGAACTTCTGGAAAACCTAGCTCTGACTGACGAGCAAGAGGTGTTGCTGAGAGAGTTCCAAAAGGAACATCGGCTCAGTCAACAAAACTATGAAGGGAACGCTTAAGCGTTACGCTAAGCCCTCCCGATATATCAGTTTACCTAGGGTAAGAGACATATTATGAGCAATATCATTAAACAAATCGAACAAGAGCAGATGAAGCAAGACGTACCTGCATTCCGTCCAGGTGATTCCCTGGAAATTAAGGTATGGGTCGTTGAAGGTTCTAAAAAGCGTCTGCAGGCATTCGAGGGCGTGGTTATCGCTATTCGTAACCGCGGTCTGCACTCTGCATTCACTGTTCGCAAAATTTCTAACGGCGAAGGTGTTGAGCGTGTATTCCAGACTCACTCCCCAGTAATCGACAGCATTACTGTTAAACGTCGTGGTGCCGTTCGTAAAGCTAAACTGTACTACCTGCGTGAGCGTACTGGTAAGTCAGCTCGTATCAAAGAGCGTCTTAACTAAGGTATCGCTAACGCGACATCGACTAGTTAATAGAGAACAAGGGGTTAGCCATCGGCTAACCCCTTTTTTGTGTTCAGTGGCGGCAAATTGACTACGCAGCAGGGCGCTGGCTGCCGGGTTTTGAGATGACCCGGGCGACGGATTCGTGGGTGGCAAACGTACAGCTGCATTCAATATTCTGGCACTGATGATAACGTTCTTTAGTTGATTCACTCAGATAGCGGCTTGAACGGGTATGAGCGACTTTTCCACACAGCGGGCAATGCATCATAAAAACCTCCGGCATGACAGGTAAGCGATGGAGTCATTATGAAACTCATAACTTGCAAAAGCAAGTTATAATTATGATATTGAAGATTGATAGGTGATGTCTGCAATATAAATCTTCAAATCCAATGTCGTGGTAAACCCTTTGGCATTGATGTCATGTTTTGCCGAGTTAATGACCCAATTCTCATTATCAATAACCTCCTTAAAACCTTGTACATTGACCGGCGTTTGCGCACTCAGGTCTGCCCGCCCAAGTGCCAGCTGAATAGTGAAGGAAGACGAGTCGTTCTGGATTTGGTTAAAAACAGAATCAGCCGCACGTTTTGCCGTTTCCTCATCAGGATAAATTTTACTCAGCTGAAGAGGGTTTTGATTTTTACCCGCGATATAGCTGTTGTCTGCGTCCCCTTTGTTCTGGCCAGCGGTTCGTGTGAGATCGACATTGCTGGTGGTCGCCGTTTTGACGTCATGCCATTGCGCTTTCACACCGCCATACGCCAGTTGATCAACCAGTTTAAAGGCGTATTTATCCCCATCACTGCGCTCGATGGTTCTCCACGGCAATGCCTGACCGGACGCGGTACGTCCTACGCTGGCTTTGTAGAAAATGATCGAACCGTTTTTGACTGTTACCTGAGCGCCGTAAATTTGCGCCAGCCGTGTCAGGAAATAGCTGTCAGCTTCGTTCGTCTGATCGATGTGCGAGATCTTGATGCTATCCAGCTCCGCCGGGATCACCGGAAGGGTGAGTTTATTCCGCGCAGAAATGATACGAACGATCGCGCCCAGCGTGTAATCGTCATACGACTGGCTGAGTTTGGTATCAAAGGAACCACTCAGGTCTGCACTGCGGGCAGTGACGGTGATGATGTCCGGTGCGCCGGAATATGTCACCGTATCGACAATAAAATAGCCGCAGTCATATAACGCCAGCTTCGACCACCCGAGATGCAAATGCAAAACGGTTCCCCGGGCAGGCATCTGCAACCTACCATCGCTGTCGTCGAAGGTCAGGTTCAGAGTATCCGCCACAAAACCGCTGTTATCTGTAACGGATAAGCTGATGATACGGCTGGAAATATTCTCTTCCAGGACTTTGTTTTTTACCGTCAGGGTAAACTCCGGCGCAATGCGTGCGCCAGCCGGTAACTGATAATCGGTAATCATAGTCAGACTCCCTGAACGAAGTTGCTGACTGCCGAACTGGCCTTGTTAAATAGCCCTTCAGCCTGAGCCAGCAGATCGCCAAACATGGCTGCCTGAGATTCATCGACGCGTTTTAAACTGACCGAAAAGCTGATGCTCCGTGCCTGACCGTTCGAATTAATTTCGGTGTTATCGTGTGTCATGTTCTCAATAATAAACATACCGTAGATGGTTCCGCTGCCTTCGATCAATGGCCACGCCCGCCCGGACTCGGCCATACCTTCTAAAACTTGCAAATAGCTTATTCCACCGGTAACTTCCGGCAAAAGCAGCCCGCTGAGTTTCATCGACTCTTTCCCCAGCCCCAGAAACTGGGAAACCGGACGTTGCCCGATACGGGTGTTTTCCTGCCAGTTGTAATTTACTTCCCGGTGAAGCGTCTGATAGGGAAGGGTATTTAGTTTAAAAACGAACAAACCCAGTGACATCATCATCCGTAAAACCCTCCGTTAGTAAACTGGCTGTACCCGGCGTTGGTGGCGTTCCATTCCCGCTCGTTCATGGTGTTTGCGATAAGCTCACGAATTTGATTCTGATCGGTGTCCGGCGTGGCGGTGAAACTGACATTGACGGTGGTTGCGCGGTTGTCGGTCAGGTTATTCGCCACACTGTTTTTGGCCGGCTGATACATGCCCAGAATGCCGCCCGTAGGGGAAATGCTCTCCACTGGCGGCGTTGACATATCCGGGGCAGCGCCAGGTTCGTCGCCGCCGAAAATAGAATCCCACCCTTTTTTAGCCCAGCTAAAGATTTCGCCGATCTGGGAAACCGCCTTGTTCAGCGTGACAAAAACTTCACCGATTGCGATGCCGACTTCTTTACCTATATTGGTGAAGCCACTCAGTTCGTCCTGACTGAATTTTATCGGTTCGAACAAATCCGTGATCCAGCCCAGCGCGCTTTTGAAAGGCGCAAACGCTTCACTGACCGGCCCCATCACGGAACTGAAGCCTTCAATTATGCCGCCAACAACGGCACTGATCGGCTCCCAGAGTTTCACCACGGCAATGCCAATACCGGCTATCAGCGCGATGACGGGCAGAAGTGGAAGCCCGATGGCGGCGAAAGCCGCGGCAATCGCGCCGCCCGTGCCGGTAAAAATGGTGCCTAACAGACCGGCACCGGCGATCAGCATGTTTACACCGCTCAGAACCGGCGCAATGACCATGCCCAGCGAGCCCAACCCGCCAACAATCCCGGTGACGCCTAATGCCAGCCCGAGCAGTGAACTCACCAGCTGCGGATTATCGGTGATCCAGGTATTAAGCGTGTTTAGCCATCCGGAAGCTGTCTGCGTCAGCTCGCGCAGCGCAGAATTCTGACCTTCGAACAGGTTTATGCGCAGCGTGTCCCAACCTGCGAACAGCTTTTTGACGTCACCATCCAGATTGTCGCCTTTCACCGTCACGGCCATTTGCGCCTCCGGCGTGACACCATTCAGTTCGCCAGGTGTTTGCGTCAGAACCTGATCGGCATTCATGCCTTTTGCAGCCAGATCTTTTTGTTTCGCCACGACTTCAGAAGGCGCATGGCCGGAAGCTGCCATGGTAAGCCCTTGCTGACGCAGTGCAGCAATACGCGGATCGCCATTTTTCAGGCGGAGGAGAGACTGAACCTCTGAAATCCCGGCCTCAAAATCTGCGCCGGGTTTGAGAACGCTTTTGGCCTGCTCGAGTTTCGGCTGTGCAAAAGCGAGGGCCGACGAAGCCGCGCTTTTGAGCTGCCCGGTTTGCTGTTCACGCGTCTTGAATTGCTGCCCGATTTCCAGCCCTTTTTGTTCTATCAACATCGGTCGTTGCTGGCGGCGTTGTTCCCCGGGCTGTTCTTTTGCGGCTGTTTTTACGCCGCGATAGGTCTGTTTTTCTGCCGTTTTATCCGGCTCGAAAATCGACTCGCGCAGCGATAAAGAAGCATCAGTAATATCTTGCGACATCGTGCTGAATAAATTCTTGTCGGGCACGGTCATGTAGGTCTGCCAGACGTTGGCCGTCGCCTTGCGCAGCGACGCCAGTTCGTCGTTCATTTTTCCCAGCGTCGTGGGTAATTGTTCGAGATTACTCATCTGTTTTTACTCCGCTGCGTTGCAAAGCCTTATGCCGCCAGTTCAGGAGCTCCGTCAGCGACATGCCGCCCATTTCTGACGGCGGCCAGTGGAAGATTACCGCGATGTCTGCCATCAGATCATCGACGGTGAGACGGGACGCGATTTTTACGCCTCCGGTTTCGGTGATAAAAAACCAATCACCTTGCCTGCCAGCGCAATCAGGTCCGGCAATTCAAGGCGCGCGCATTCTTCTTTGGTCAGGTTGGGCATCGTGATGCGCGGCAAAATAGTGATTAACGCGTCAACATCCGCATTGGCCAGTGCCGCAAGGCCGATACCGCGCAGGCTGCCCGCGGTCGGTTTAGTGACCTGGATTTCGGTGATTTCGGTTTCACCGCGTTTTAGCGGAACATCCAAAATGACGGTGTTGTTTTCAGTCTGGCTCATGATTTTTCCTGTTAAAGGAGAGGAAGCCGGCAAGGTTCTGCCGGCTCAGGGAAGGGGTTACAGGCCGAGCGCGGTGCGGTGTTCCGCCAGGCGGTCAACGCCATTGACGATTTCCACCATATTGACGGTGTCGATCTCAATCAGCTCTTTGCCGTCGATGGTCAGCTTGAAGTAAGTACACTGCGTGGTGACTTTGGTTTCAGTGTCTTCGCCCTGTTTGTATTCGCCGAAATCAAACTCTTTGTGGCGGCCACGCATCATCACTTCGACTGCGGAAACGTCACCGGTGTCGTCGCGTTGCAGTGAACCGGCAAAGCGCAGCGGAATATCCGACGTGCTGCCCCATTGCTGTAAAACCAGCTCATCCAGGCCGCCGATAGACCATTCCAGGGTCAGCGCGTCGTCGTCCAGACCGAAGTCCACGGCGACCGAACCGCTCATGCCGCCGCCGCGATAATTCTCCAGCTTGCGGGTCAGTTTCGGCAGGGTCAGGGAAGAGACCAGGCCCAGATAGCTGTTCCCATCGTTGAACAGGTTCAGGTATTTCAATTTCTTAGGAAGTGCCATGAGTCATTGTCTCCTTAGCTGTTAATGGACGCGGCAAAATTCACCAGATAAGAGTCGGTGATGCGCTGGCGCAGGGTCAGATCTTCCAGTGGAGGAACCGGGGTGTAGTCGTAATCGATAAACAATTTCCCGGCTTTCAGGGTTTCAGCGGTGTTCGCGGTTTCGTCGTACCAGCAGTCGCCGTCGATGATGTAACCCGCTGATTTCATTTCACGCATTTTGGCTTTAATGCCGTCGATCATGTCGCGAACCAGCGTCGGGGTCATTGGCTTATCGACTGCCCACATATGTGCTTCAGCCATCGTGTCCGCCAGAACCTGCGCCGTGCGGGTATAGTTTTCAAACAGGAACAGGGTGTCATCGCTACAGGTACGGTTGCCCCAGAAACGGAAGCCGTCTTTGCGCACCAGTGTGGTGACGCAGGCTTCGTTCAGCAGATCGGCGTCAGTGCCACTAGCCTGCAAATCCCAGAAGACGCTGGCAGAAAGGCCGGTAACCCCGTTGACGCCCACGTTGGATAACGTTTTGTGCCAGCCGGTTTCCTGGTCAATTTTGGCGCGCAGGCCCAGGGCTCTTGCGGTGGCATAAGCAACGTCAGGCTGGCTGGTGGCAGTATTCCAGTTCACGAAATCAGGCCAGATCAGCATCAGTTCGCGCTGGCTGAAGTTATCGCGATACTTGATGGCATCGGAAATATTTTTTGCGCCATACACGCCGACATAGCCGAAAGCGCGCAGCTGCTGGCAAACGCCTGCCAGTGCCGTGGCAACGGCCTGATTATCCAGCCCCGGAACGCCCAAAATACGCGGTTTCACGCCAAGTTCTGCCTGTGCGGAAAGCAGCGCTTTCATGCCGGTGTAGCGGCCATTGGCATCGGAACCGCCAATAATATTGGTGGTCGTTTCTGCTTCATCTTCACCTGTCGCGACGCGTACTACGACGGTGACCGGTTTACATTGATCGGCAATCGCCAGCAGTGCTGCACGCAGCGTACCGGAAGTGCCCGCTTTACCGCTGGCGGCCAGAACGTCGGTGATCAGAACCGGCGTGTTGAGGGGAAATAAAGTGGCATCCGCATCTTCTGCGGTACACACCATGCCGATAATTGCTGTTGAAACGGTGGAAATAACGCGGGTGCCGTCGTTGATTTCGACGACGCGTACGCCGTGATGATAATCAGCCATCAGGTCGACTCTCTCTGTTGTGGGTGGTGAAGCAAGGATGCCGGTTCACAAAAGAAAGCGCATTCGATGGCAGGCGTGGCAGGAGTGGCACAACAGAGGGGGAATAAAAAAGAGATAATGAAAATTATCTCTTTAAAAAATAATAAGTAATATTAGTAAGTTAAATCAGAATCAGGCTGCCCGAACTATATAATTAAAAGCGATATTGCGGGGACGGGTTTCATTGCCGCCAGTAGATGATGTTGGGACCGGGGGAGAATAATCATAACCCGCATAACTGTTATTTGATAAGTGTCCAGGAACCTCGTATGTACCGGAATTCATTGCGGAACCATCGGAAGTTGGTGCGTAATGCGTATGAGCCAAAATTGAATGTTCCTGAGCGCCATAGATGACCCGCCCTGCATCAACCCCTCGTCCATCATCCCAGCCACGAATAAATTCGCCTCGCAAATCAGGCAACAAACCCAGAGGGTAAACAGCGGCAAGTTTTGGATACTTTGCCTTATCAAATGCCGCGCCATTACATTTTAACCACCCTGCTGGTGGCGTTGCTGTCGGCCAGGGGAGGGGAATACCCACTGGCAGATCGTATTGCGGATGTGGATTCGCTGCCGCCACATGGTTCGCCATCACATTGTCTGCGTACGCTTTGACCTCAATGACTTTATCATCGACATATTTGCGCGTCGCCAGCACCACCGACGGGTCAATTTTCAGCGTCACTGCGTCTGTGCTGTTTACCACTAAGATCATGCGAACCGTCTGAGTCCGGCCGCTGCCTTCCTGCAATTGCGGTTTATAAGTTTCCGGGCAGTTGGCAATGGCAATCAGCGTATTGTCCTGATCGAATAAGCCAATCTCACGGATCCAGAACCCCCCCTGATCTTCAGGAATGATTTGTTCTGCGATGATCTGGTTAGTATTCGCCGGATCAACTGTGAGTGAGTTGAGTGAGGCTCGACGCTTTTCGCCGATCAATTTTGTTTGCGCCGGATCGGGGGTTGGCAAAATACCGCCACCGTCTCCCACTGCCATTTGTGTCAGGCTAAGTTGTGTACCCAGCGCAGTCGCATTAGCCAGTTTCGCTGCACCCAGATTGGTCAGCAACGCATAATATTTAGCTGTCATAATTAACTCTCAGGTTGTCGATTAAATGAATGGCTGAACCGCTATATACAGAGCCGGAGGCAGTAATGGTTTCAGGGAAATAGGGATAAACCGTCAGCTCTTCGCCGTCGTAAGTCGCTGCGGCGAGATAAAAATCTCCCGTGACGTCCAGATTGATAGACAGACCAATCAGATGGCGGCTACAGGGTTTAGCATCGGTGATCAGGCGTTCGAGTTCCTGATACATTTCTTCTGTAATGCCCGTTTCAAGAACGCCGACATCGAGGCAAAAAGTGCCGGGAGCATCCCTGGTCTGCCACCATTCGGTGACGCGAATTAAATATCCCAGCGGTTCAACAACCCGGCGTAATGCGCCGATGGTGCCTTTGTGTTTATGCA
The DNA here is from genome assembly GCF_019049615.1 of Rahnella sp. BCC 1045. Lineage (NCBI taxonomy): Bacteria > Pseudomonadati > Pseudomonadota > Gammaproteobacteria > Enterobacterales > Yersiniaceae > Rahnella > Rahnella sp. BCC 1045. The sequence continues at coordinate 161,075 of NZ_JAFMOZ010000142.1, forward strand.
CGAACCAGGCGGCGCTAACGGCAGAGCGTTTTGCCTGTTCGGTCCAGTTCTCATCCCATCGGTCGACCGAAAATGCCCAGGCCAGATAAGGTAATAATTCCAGCGGGCAGGAATCAGGATCCCAAAGTTTACGCAGAGGTACGTTGATATTGCCGATTTGAGAAAGCGCCTGAGCCGCGGCAATTTCAAGCTGTGTTGAGCCAGAGGGAAGGAGCCGCTCATTCATCCGAGCCTCCGACGGTAAGCGAGTAGGCCGTACATAAAGAGGCCTGAGTTTTATCAAGCACGATGTCCGCCATCGGCGACGACAGCTCGACCCGCTGAACGCCTTCAACATGCAAGGCGGCATAGATTGCAGAAAGCCGGATGTCCCGACCTAGCCGGCTTTGCGTGTTGATATAGGTTTTGAGTTGCGCTTCAGAAGCTGCGCGGACAGGCTCAATTTCTGGCGTTGGCAAGACATAGAGCACGGCATTAATCTGATAAGGCACAATTTCAGCGGCCTGGACTGTGACGCGATCGGCAACCGGACGGACATCTTCATCGTTCAGGGCGTTTTCTACCGCAATGAGCAAATCACCGGAGGCAGCGCCGTTGTTGTCACGTGACAAAATAGTCACTGTCACTACCGCGGGCGACGGGCTGATTGCCGATGCATCTGCAATACGTCCGTCTGCCGAGCGGGCATGATATTCGTAAGCGCCCGTCGGACCGGCCACGCTTAATCCTTCAAACGCCTGAGGGATGCGCATACGTAAATCGCTATCGGTTTCCAGAATGGCTGCTGTTGGCGGAATAGTGGTGGTATCCGCAGGCTGTAAAATCAGACGCTGGACGTTGAAATTCGCTGCCAGCTGATCCAGATCGCTGCCCGTGGCATACGCCACCATCACCGCGCGGGCGGCTTCGTTTACCCGCTGGCGCAGGATCAGTTCGCGGTAGGCATTCTCTTGTAAGAGTTTGACCAGTGGCTCGGATTCCAGCGTCAGCGTACGGCTGATGGCTTCCTGCTGATCGGCGGGATACAGGGAAACCAGCGTGGTTTTACGTTCTTCAAACAGACTTTCATAATCCAGTTTTTCGACCACATCGGGGGCCGGTAACTGGCTCAAATCGATCGTTGCCATAGTGTCAGCTCACAGGAATATTGAGAGAGAAATCGGTTGCCGTATCGCTACGGTTTCCGGTCAGTTCCACGACCATTTTGCCGGTGTAACTGGTGTCAAAAGTAATGGCCGAGAGTGAAATACGCGGTTCCCAGTGCAACAAAGCGGTGTAGCAGATCGCCATCATTTGCAGGCGCAGTGCGTCGTTTTGCGGCTGGTCGATGAGCGATGAAAGCAGTGAACCGTAGTTCCGGCGCATCACCCTGGAACCGACCGGTGTGTTCAAAATATCGCTGACGGACTGGCGGATATGATCGAAATCTTCAATTGCCGTGCCGTTGTTTTTGTTCATCCCCAGGTACTTTGGATTACTCATTGCGGGCCTCCGGTTTGACCGCCGCCAGTCTGAACGCCGCTGTGGCGATGGGTGTGCACAACGATGCCGTTGGACGTCAGGCTTCCGCCGCTGTGGGTTAAATTGCCGGTCAACGTGCCACCTTGTTTAACTTCAAGAGAGCCGGTGGTCAGTTTGCGGGTGCAGACGACTTCCGGCGTATCCAGCGTGATGCGTGTGGCGGCGGTGCAGCGGATTTCCGGCGCGGTGACATCAACCTGCTCCGACGCGTCGATCACCGCCGTTTTGATGCCGCTGACTTTCAGGGCGCCGTTCGCCGGTTCGTACTCAAAAATCGCGCCGTCCGGAAATGCCAGATGCAGGGCATCTGCCGAAGCCGACGGTGCCGGTGAGGCATTGGAAAACACGGCCGGTAAGACGAATGCGGTATTGAGCTCGCCGCCCATCGACAGCAGTAAAACCTGTTCGCCCGGAGAGGGCGCCCACCAGCTGCGGGTCCGGCCCGCGCGGTGCGTCATCCACGGCAACCACGCCGTCACGTTGCTTCCGGTCGTAACGCGGCAGCGGGCGTTGGGTAAATCCAGTTCTGACACTGTTCCGATGCGTACCAGATTGCCAATCAGACGCATGATGTCGTTGAGTTGAAAGTTTGTATTCATGGGATTAAGGATGCCGTTTCACAGGGTTGAGCGACAACTGATGGCCGTCTGCCAGCGGATGGCACAACAGTTGTTATCGGGTTATTCGGTCCAGCTGCTGATCAGTTCTCCGTTGAGATAAACCTGGCGCGGCAACGCGACGTTCTCCGGCAGCGGCGGTTCCGGCAGGTGAGTGATCGTCCGTACAAAATTTTCGTCGGCGACCTGAACCCGCTCAGTGAGTTGCAGCGTGAATGACAGCGCTGCGCCCGGCTGCACAAAAGCAAAATTGGTCAGCCGGTGCGCCGCGTTGCCGAGAATCTCAGGCTGATTGATCCGGAGCCAGTCGAGGATGGCGACCACCATCTGGTCAGTCAGACTTTCATCGGGCGCGTTGTCGCTGCTGACGCTTAACGTCAGCGGATAGCGATATTCGAAAGAAAGTGAAGAGGCCGAGGTGGCGACGACATTTCCCGCGCCGGTGGTCATCACCAGCTTTTCAGGGGCGGATTGGAAAAAGGGGATTTGCTCAATCAGCCGTTGTTTTAGCTGTAGTGGTTTTTGCATGTTGTGCCTCCTGACACTTTTTGATGGTCTCAATCTGCAGGCCGCAGCTCAGCAGGGCGGATTCCAGCTGGAGAATATCGGCGCTCAGCGCCGCGTTAGTGCGCGGATGGCTGGACGGAACCGGGCAGGAACTGACCGCCGGACAGCCAATGTAAATAATCGCTGGCGGAGCTGAAGGCTGGCCGGTCGTGCAGCCGGCTAACATCAGCAGGCAGCTCAGCGTCAGCCCACTGGCGCGATTGCGGATTGTCATGAAGGCTCCTTTGCCGTTCCTGTTCCCGGGACTGCATCACCTGCGCGGCGGTGCTCAGGTCTTGACGTAACGCCAGTTCGGCGTCCGCGCGTTGCTGCATTTGCTGATTCAGCTCTGTAATCAGTTGATCCCGCTGGTGTAATTGCACTGTCAGCGCGTCGTGCTGCTGAACGGCGTTGTTGAGGTCGTGCTGTAGTGAACGGTTGGAAAGCAGCAGGATGACGATTAACAGCGCCATTCCTGCCAGAAGTGCCAGCATTGCTTTCATTCAATTCCCTTCAGGCAAACGGTGAATTCGGCGTTTCTCCGGCGTTCCAGCCCGCTGCTGCGCTGGCCTTTCACATAAACCCAGCGAGGAAGTTGTCCGCAGGCCTGCCGCCATTGTTGTTTGTTGATGAAATACGCCAGCGTGGATTTGCAAGCCGCGCCGGTACCGACGTTAAAACTAAATGACACCACGGCATCAAAGACCGGCTGCGGCATGTCGGCGGGCATGCACTTTTTGACGGCGCGCTCGGTTTGCTGGATATCCTGCAACAGGTTTTCAGCCGCCTGATGCTCGCTGATCGCTTTTCCGGGAACCACGCCTGCCGTATGGCCAATGCCGCTGGTCCAGACGCCCGCGCTGCACTGATAGGGTTGCAGCTGGCAACCTTCAAAGTCAGTAATCAGCCGCAGCCCTTCATCTGAAACCTGTAAGGCGTGATAACCGGGCAGCGCCGCCATCAGCGCCAGAACCGCGGCGGCGCTGCACCGCTTAAGAGTTGAGGTCTTCATAGGTGTTCGGATTCAGGTTGCTGCGCGCCAGAAGCTGGAAGCTTTTACGCCGGTAATACCAGTTGACGAGAAAAGTCCCGACGCCCACGCCGGAGCCGACTAAAAAGGCCACATCCTGTGATGTCAGGCCCGCCAGCCAGGTCAGCGACGTGGCAATGAAATAGGCGCAGGCAGAGCTGATGCGTTCAGTATTCAGTCCCATAACTTGATCGCTTCCTGAACCGGTTGTTCAGCGATATCAGGCATTTCAACGGCGGTGCCGTGAGGCAATAACGGGCCTAAGTCCGCGATGCCTTTATTGGCGGCGTACACTTTTTCCACGACAACCGCGGTGCGGCCGTAATAACGCCAGCACATGGAATCGAGGGTATCGCCCTGTTCTGCATAGAGTTTCATCGGTTTTCTCCGCAAGTGAGTGAAATCGTCAGGAGGTGAAATCAGTCTGCGGAATATGGCCGGAGGCAGCAATCTGAGAGGGTTGTTAAACGTGTGGCACAACAGGGAATTGAAGAGGGAGAAATGGCGGGGCGCTTAGCCCGAACAGAAGCCGGAGGAGTAAGCGCCACAACAGGAAAATACCGCCCGCAGATCAGGTTTTCAGTGTGCTTCGTCTGGGCTCCCGTGGTAACAGAGCGCGTCCTGATCCTCACCGGTCAGAGCCTGGCCAGCCAGTTCAGAAATCAGTGACATCACGACAAGAAATTCTTTTGGATTGCATTGCGCTGTCTGCGAAATGTCTGCGATCAATTGTATCCTGGACAACGTTAGCTGTTGTTTAGTCAGGTTTTCCATTTTCTCCCCTCGCCAGATACTGTGTTTATATACAGTATTCTTTAATTGATCTAATACGTCAACACTCACAGCATTTTAAAAAATATAATTCATTGAATTAATGCGGAAATTTTTATTGGCGCGGTTTTTGTATGGATTTCAGCATTCACGGCAGGGAAACCGATCCACAGTTATTGACAGAACTCCAAGGTGAGTAAAAAGGCGGAGTTTCAGGGCGTGGCTGGCGGTGACGGACAATGCGCCATTGTTCGGTATGCGTCAGGAATATCTGCGACTCGCCGATATGCGGCGCATAAATGCCGATGACTTTTTGTCGCGGTTCATCGTAGGCGTTGAGCTGTTCACTGATCTTGCGGGCAACGCGCACGGTCTGATCTTTTCGCCGGATATGGATGCCGCCCTGCGCCTGAATATAACGGGAAAAGCTTCCCTGATCCGCCGAGCTGCGAACTTCTTCAACACGTTCGTCAAACCGGCTGGCGAGGCTCTGGTTTCTGATTCGGCGGCACTCGCGCCAGGCACCGACAGAAGGGATGCCAATGGCGTGAAACTGCGGGATCCGCCAGGTCGATGCCCAGGCGGTGACGGCGGTGGCGACATCGGTCAGCAACCGGCCAGAATCATGATCGGTTTCGCCTTCCAGCGCGTAGCCATCGATATTTTTAGCGACATATTTGGCGATATACCCGGCAGCGCCTCCGCGGTTGAGTGGTTTGCAGTGAAAACGGGATTCCGCTGCACCGGGTTCGTCGGGATCTTCTTCAAGCGCGTAACGGCGCATCACGTCGATCACTTTTTGCTGCTGTTCAGGCGGCGTGAACAACATCATATGCCAGTGTGGCGTTCCGTCGTGATGGGGCTCAACTACGCGAACTCCGTACACTTTCAGGCCTTTATCTTTAAACGTGGTGCGGATCTTTGCCCAGACGGCGACCAGGTATCTCTGCGCATTTTTAGGCGTAAAAGCGTGCTGATTCCATTTGGGATTGAACGTCGGAGCTGAATGCGGACTGTAAGTTTTCATCGGATGGTATTTTGACGGCGTCGTCATCGTGATGAACAGGCCCCGATCCTGCTGCTGACAGGCAACATCTTCGACGCCGGCAATCAGCGTCATCAATTCCATGCGCCGCAGTTTAGGGTTCGAAATGCTGGCTAAAACGGTATCCAGCAGGCTCAGTCTGTCACCGGATTCGACGTTTTCCAGCTCACACTGCTTCAGGTAACTGAGCGAGGAGAGGCGGCGGGAAACCACGTCACGGATGGCATTTTTGCTGGCATAAGGCGAAGTAGACCGGTTTACATAACCGCAGGCGATCATCAGCGCTTCGCGCCACAGACGCTGCTGCGAACGCAGTTGCCTTTCCCACCATTCACCGCTGACCAGCCGCGAAATACTGGCGACCGCCGCTTGCGCGGTCATCCGGCCTTTTTGCCATGCATTCCAGTACAGTGGCTGTACGCGAACGGAACGCGCCATCGCCGACAGATGCCCGAAAATCTCACGCTGCGTGCTGTCTTGCAGTAAAACGTCCGGTTCAGGCACCTGTTCCAGCCAGCGTTCACAATGATGTTCGTAAGCATCCTGCATATGAATGGCCAGGGTGTTTGCCAGCCGTTTCAGTGCGTCATCATTCAGATCGGGCAGGCGGTTGAAGGTTTCCTCTTCTGTCAGCAGCTTTTCCGAATACTGGCGGTAAAGTCTGTGGCGCGCGCTGACCCGCTGGATACGCGGCCATAATCGCTGTACAAACACGGTCATCAGGAAATGAAATGCCGGATGCACGCCCTTTGTCTCCAGTAAAAACTGATACCGCTGATGCAGGGGCGCGCGCAGGCAGCGCGGAAGGGCGGCAATCTGAGAAAGTGCCGCCTGCTGGCGCTGGCAAAAATCACGGCTCAGCGGTTTTTCCAACGGGCTGCTTATTGCCGGGCGCGGCGCATTCCACCACCACGGACCGGCTTCATTTTTTCCGGTCAGGGGAGCGAACGCAGAAGATGATGTTATCTCCGGCAAATTAATTTTCATAAACTAGTTCCCCCAAACGGTTTTGCAGAAAAAAGGCAGCAACATGCCTTCCCGGAAAAGGAATATTTCCAGAATGAATTTATTAAAAACTGAAAAAGAAAAGTTACTTATACGGGCGGTAATTCTTTTTCCTGAGCTCATTAATCTCCTGACACTCAATACAACGCTGAACGCCCGGAATAATCTTTCTGCGCTTTTCCGGAATGACACTCCCGCAATCCTCACAGAAGAATGCAGACGGGGCACGCGTCGTGCGGGTTGCGCGGGCGATTTGTTCCTGTAAAACAGTTAACTGATATTCCTGGGATTCATCCATCCAGTCTGCCATCAGTAAAATTCTCCTGTATATCGCGCGGTAAAATGGCGCAGGGATAATATGGCCTGAGCAATTTTTAATTGCTCCTCGGGTTTTAATTCTGAATACGTCAATAAGGTATGACGGCGCTTAAGTCCGGCATGGAAACATAATGTGGTTTTCAATTTATCCGAAGCCTGATCAAAAATTGTTTCCAGTTTATTTTTTCTGTCAGAAAAATAGGTTTCCTTTAAATGCGCGATCTGGCGCAAGCCTGTGAGCCGCTGCTGCTCTGTGCCTAAAAACATAACCCCTCCTCAATGACCCCATTCCGTGAGCAGGAGATCCTCCTCTCTTTGCCGCCTGTTGCTTCAGGAACGCATTGCGGATTCTCCACTGCGCCGTAAATTTGGTATCATGGCTTTCTATTGGTACATTACATAATCAATCTAAACTTGCATTTGCAAGTTGTCAAGATGATATTTACAGGCCCAGGGGTTTTCGCCAGATGCAATTAGATGAACTCGAAGGTGGGAAAGCCGTTCTGACGCGTATGCTTCAGGCTTACGGCTTTAGCATGCAGAAAGAACTTGGTGATCTGTATGGGTTATCCTCTGGAACGATAAGTACCTGGGTAAGAAGAGATTATTTTCCCGGTGATGTGGTTGTCGCCTGTGCGCTGGATACCGGTGTTTCACTGCGCTGGCTTGCAACGGGCAAAGGGAATATGCAGGATGCGCCGTCCGCAGGATCATCCGCTTCTGCAAGTGTGCTTCAGCTTAAAAAGTTGAGATTGCGAGGTGGCGCTTTAGAAGAGGAAGGCATGTGGGTAGTCGATCCTTCTTTACTGGACGGTTCTCTGGCTGAACCGGCTTACATCGTTAAAGGCAATCACTCCTGGATCATCGATTTAGGCAGCACAATTCCGGGCAACGGGCGCTGGCTTTTGAATATCGATGGCGATGTGGATGTCTATGACGTGGCGCGTATCCCGGGAAATCGCATTAAAGTGACGCGGCAGGACAGCCATTTCGAATGCGGCGTGGAAGAAGTCACGGCGTTAGGGCAGGTCTTTATTACGCTTGATCGCAATCTGTAATTCTTCACCCTCAGCAACCGCCCGGACGCTGAGGGAAATCCCGTAAAATTCCCCTTATCTTTCTGACTCCCCAATCTGACTTTTCCTTACCCCTTCACACTGTGTGTAATTTCCACGGTACAGCAGGTTCAACCCCTCAAGAATTATTGTAAACTTAACTTTCCGTATTCTGGTTTAATGGCTGGTAATGGTAATTTTAAGTTTACAACTAAGGCTTGATAAGTTTACGCGCTGTGTTAATGTTGTCCGCAGATGCCTCAATGGCAGCCCATTTTCCTGATAAGCGGAACACCATCATGCAAAAAGACGCCCTGAATAATGTTCATATCACTGCCGAACAAATCCTGATCACCCCGGAAGAATTGAAGAATCGCTTTCCTTTAAGCGTCAGTGACGAAACCAGCATTTCCGAAGCACGTAAAACCATCGCTGATATTGTGCATGGTCGTGATCCTCGTCTGCTGGTGGTGTGTGGCCCTTGTTCCATTCATGACGTTGACGCCGCGCTCGATTACGCGCGTCACCTGAAAACGCTGGCAGCGGAACTGAGCGACCGTCTGTACATCGTGATGCGTGTTTACTTCGAAAAGCCCCGCACGACGGTAGGCTGGAAAGGTTTGATCAACGACCCGCACATGGACGGCACGTTTGATGTTGAAGCCGGTTTGCACATTGCGCGTGATTTGCTGTTGCAGCTGGTTGGCATGGGATTACCGCTGGCGACCGAAGCGCTGGATCCTAACAGCCCGCAGTACTTAGGCGATTTGTTCAGCTGGTCGGCAATCGGTGCGCGTACGACAGAATCTCAGACTCACCGCGAAATGGCGTCAGGTTTGTCCATGCCGGTAGGCTTCAAAAACGGTACCGACGGCAGTCTGGGCACGGCAATCAATGCTATGCGTGCAGCGGAAATGGCGCACCGGTTTGTTGGCATCAATCAGGCCGGTCAGGTTTGTCTGTTGCAGACCCAGGGTAACCCGGACGGTCACGTGATTTTACGCGGCGGCAAAACGCCAAATTACAGCGAGCAGGACGTTCAGGCGTGTGAAAAACAGATGAGCGACGCGGGACTCCATCCTTCCTTGATGATAGATTGCAGTCACGGTAACTCAAACAAAGACTATCGTCGCCAGCCCGTTGTGGCTCAGTCCGTAATTGATCAGATTAAGGCCGGCAACCGCTCTATTACGGGCCTGATGCTGGAAAGCCATCTGAACGAAGGTAGCCAGTCTTCTGAACAACCGCGTTCAGAAATGAAATACGGTGTGTCGGTAACCGATGCCTGTATCAACTGGGAAACCACGGAAAACCTGTTACGCACCATGCATCAGGAACTGGGTGACGCACTGGCGGCACGAATCGCAGGAGAGTAAGTTTTTATGGTGGCAGAACTTAACGCGTTGCGCGATCAGATCGACGACGTCGATAAAGCGTTGTTAGATCTCTTATCACGGCGTCTGGCGCTGGTGGCAGAAGTCGGGGAAGTCAAAAGCCGTTATGGTTTGCCGATTTATGTGCCTGAACGGGAAGCCGCAATGCTGGCCTCCCGCCGTCAGGAAGCGCAGAACCTCGGGGTTCCGCCGGATCTGATTGAAGATGTATTGCGCCGCGTAATGCGTGAGTCCTACTCAAGCGAAAACGATAAAGGCTTTAAAACGTTGCATCCGGCGCTGCGTCCGGTAGTGATTATCGGTGGAAACGGGCAGATGGGGCGTTTGTTCACGCGTCTGCTGGAGTTGTCCGGTTATCAGGTCAAGGTTCTGGAGCAGGAAGACTGGCCGCAGGCGGAAACATTACTGGCGGATGCCGGAATGGTGATTGTCAGCGTGCCGATTCATCTGACCGAAGAGGTGATTGCCCGCCTGCCAAAACTGCCTGATGACTGCATTCTGGTGGATCTGGCGTCGGTAAAAAACCGTCCGCTTCAGGCGATGCTGGCAGTACACGAAGGCCCGGTGCTTGGCCTGCATCCGATGTTTGGTCCGGATGTCAGCAGCCTGGCAAAACAGGTTGTGGTGTATTGCGATGGCCGCGAACCGCAGGCATACCAGTGGTTACTGGAGCAGTTGCAGGTGTGGGGCGCGCGGCTGCATAAAATCAGTGCGGTTGAACACGATCAGAACATGGCATTTATTCAGGCGCTGCGCCACTTCGCGACATTCGCGTATGGCTTACATTTGTCGGAAGAAAATGTTCAGATTGAACAATTACTGGCGCTGTCTTCGCCGATTTACCGCCTCGAGCTGGCGATGGTCGGGAGACTGTTTGCACAGGATCCTCAGCTTTATGCAGACATTATTATGTCCTCCGAAAGCAATCTGGCACTGATAAAGCGTTACTATCAGCGATTTGGTGATGCGCTGGCGCTGCTGGAAAGCGGTGATAAAGACGCGTTTATCAGCAAATTCAGAAAGGTTGAGCACTGGTTTGGCGATTATGCGCCACGCTTCCTGAAGGAAAGCGGTGCGTTATTGCGACAGGCCAACGACAACCGTAAGTAACGGCTGATTCAGTTAAAAAGAAGGGCGCCGCATCATGATGCAGCGCCCTTTTATTTTGGCTCAAATAACCGGTCAGAGATCGACAGACACGACGTTTTCGCTGGGATAACAACCGAGCACTTTCAGGGAACGTGTGATCGGGGCCAGATCCTTCAGCGCTTTTTTCATCTCTTCCGAACGCAGGTTGGCCTGCACGTCGATATAAAACATCTCTTCCCACGGATTGCCGTTAATCGGGCGAGATTCCAGTTTCGTCATGATGATGCCCTGATCGCGCAGAACCAGCAGCGCATTCACCAGCGCACCTGCCTGCTGACCTGTCGCCATGATCAGAGTGGTTTTGGCAGGAACCTGATCGGTCACTTCAATTGCTTTGCGTGCCAGAATAATGAAGCGGGTGATGTTTTCCTTCTGATTCGCCAGATTGTGTTCAAGCACTTGCAGTTTATACAGTGCGCCACCGGCTTCGCTGCCGAGTGCGGCAATGTGCGGCGAATTTGCGGCGGCCACTTTTTCCATGGCAGCGGCGGTGCTTTCGCAGTATTCAATTTTCCAGTGCGGGAAGCGGTTGATGAACTGGCTGCATTGCTGGAACGGCTGCGGGTGGCTGTAGACCGTCTGGATCTGCGAAAGATCCGTATCGGTCGCGACCAGAACGCAGTGATCAATAGGGTTAGTCAGTTCGCCGACAATCGACAGGCTGGTGTGTTGCAGCAAATCGTAAACGTCATTGATTGAGCCGGAACTGGTGTTTTCGATAGGCAACACTGCGTAATCTGCCTGACCGGTTTCTACCTGCGAGAAGATATCCTGGAATTTCTGGCAGCCGCATTCGATGAACTGATCGAAATGACGGGCAGCAAACTGACGGGCGGCGAGGTGTGAATAGGAGCCTTTCGGGCCAAGAAACGCGATACGTGCGGAGTCGGAACTGGTTTTGTTCAGATGCTGCTGAAGAAGTGCCTGCTGTGTCAGAACGGAATCTTCGATAATAAGCTGATAAACGCGGGTGATGTAATGTCCGTCCAGACCTTGTTTTTTTCCTTCCTGAATCAGTGCATTAATCAGTTCTATCTCGCGCTCTTTATCGCGAATAGGGCGGTGAGAGTGCATCTTGGATTGCGCGACTTCAATCGCCATCGAACGTCGTTCTGCCAGCAGGGCCAGCAGTTTCAGATCTAATGCACTGATGCGCTCGCGCAGTGCCAGTAATGAATTCTCGGTCATGTTATTACCCTTTTGATGTTCTTTCTTTCAGCAAAATTGTGTGAAACGCAGGTATAAAAAAAGCCCCCTTTTCAGGAGGCTTTGTTGTTCGTCTTCGCATTCATTCTTTCGCGACGAAACGCCTCCCAATCAGGGGAAGGTAAAAAAGAATGCGAAGAAAAACAGACGGGTATTCATGTAGGTGTTGTTTCCATAAAGTTGAACTGAGTCTTAAAGTAACCGCTGGGTTTTCCCTGTGTCAATAAGGATTTCTTTCAGGCACAAAAAACGCGCTCCTGAGAGCGCGTTGTGAACTGCCTTTTCGGATAACCCGGTTATTCCTCTTCTTCCTGCACCGGTTCCAGATTGAGTTCTTTGACGCCGGATTCTGCACGGCGGGCTTCACCCTTATGCTGCGCTTTGTTGAGCTGACGCTCAAGTTTGGTGGTCATGTCGTTAAGGGCAGCATACATATCATCATGCGTGGCACTGGCAACCAGTGTGCCATTCGGTGTACTTATGGTCGCATCGGCGACAAATCCCTGAGGTCCTTTCGACAGGATTACGTGCGGGTTAATGAGCTGAGTTTGCCATTTATCCAGTTTTTTCAGACGTCCTTCGATGTGTTCACGAATCGCGGGAGTGATGTCCATTTGTTTACTGGTAATGTTAACTGTCATATGACTTACCTCTCTTTTTCCGTCTCCGATGAATCCAACATACCAGCCTTTTTTGTGAAATGCGTGCTCAAATCCACGGTTTTTTGTCACTTTTTGTCAACCTTGAAGATTCTGTGACCCAGGGTAATTTATGGCGGGAAAGGTCTTGAGACTTGCTGCCGGAGCAGGCATGATTGATGGGATCAGTACGCTATTGTTTCGGTTTTTTCCTGCATTTTGCCGCGCATTTTTTTATCCTTTCTGTTTTCACTCCCCCAAAAAAGAGCCAAAAAAAACGGCAGCCTGAGCTACCGTTTGTGTACGGACATGTAAAATTACGCTGCGCTATTGGCGGCAATAATTTTCGCGACTTTGTCAGCCTGGTTGTTCAGCTGCAGTTCGCGGTAGGCATTTTCCATCAACGGCAGCGCGTCGTGCGTTGCTTTCGTATCCGGATAATCTTTCAGCATTTGCTCTACACGGTTAACGACAGCGACGTAAGCGCCACGTTTAGTGTAGTATTGCACCACTGACAGCTCGTATTTCGCTAAACGATCTTTCAGGAATACCAAACGTTTCGTCGCATCAGTGGCGTACTGGCTGTTTGGATACGAGTGGATCAGCTGGCTGAAATCACGGAATGCTGCACGTGCATGCTGTGGATCGCGGTCTGAGCGATCAACACCGAAAAATCCTTGCAGTGCACTGTCATCCAACGCCATATCCGTCAAACCACGCATGTACATGACGTAGTCGATATTGGGATGGGTTGGGTTCAGGCGCATAAAGCGATCAATAGAAGCCTGAGCCATTGGCAAGTCAGCAGACTTGTAATAGGCATAAATCAGATCTAACTGAACTTGCTGCGAGTAAGGCCCAAACGGATAGCGGTTATCCAGCGCTTCTAATTGCGCAATCGCGCCTTTAAAGTTACCGTCCTGCAGCTTTTGCTGGGCAGTCGCATAAAGGACGTTAGGCGGATTATCGGGAACCGTTTCTTTGGAACTGGAGCAACCGACCAGCGCCAGGCTCAACGTGGCTGCTGCCACCAGATATTTCACACGCGTCATGACGTTTTGATTATCCTCAGGTGTTATTCTGGGAGACTGTCCGTTAAGCTCCCGACAAAGACCAGCTACAATAGCACATTATTTTAAACGGCATCGCCGTGAAAACCCAACGTTAACCAAGAAGCTGCATATGGCACAACAAGTACAACTCACCGCAACGGTGGCCGAATCTCAACTCGGTCAACGGTTAGATCAGGCTTTGGCCGAATTGTTCCCTGATTATTCAAGATCTCGCATAAAAGATTGGATCCTTGAAGACAGGGTCACGGTCAATGGCAAAAAAGTGACCAAACCAAAAGAAAAAGTGTTGGGTGGCGAGGCTATCGCAATCGATGCGCAAATTGAAGAAGAAGCGCGTTGGCTGCCACAAGATATCGCGTTAGATATCGTGTATGAAGATACTGATATTTTAGTCATCAATAAACCCCGCGATTTGGTTGTTCATCCGGGCGCAGGGAATCCGGATGGAACAGTGCTCAACGCATTGCTTCATTATTACCCTGCAATTATCGACGTTCCGCGCTGTGGCATCGTTCACCGTCTCGATAAAGATACTACCGGTCTGATGGTGGTCGCAAAGTCGGTTCCGGCACAAACGCATCTGGTGACGGCACTTCAGGCTCGCGAAATCACCCGCGAATATGAAGCCGTCGCGATTGGTACAATGACGGCAGGCGGCACAGTGAATGAGCCGATTGCGCGCCATTCCACCAAGCGTACGCACATGGCGGTCCATCCGACGGGTAAACCGGCGACTACGCACTATCGCATCATGGAGCATTTCCGTGCTCATACGCGTTTGCGTTTGCGCCTGGAGTCCGGACGTACACACCAGATCCGCGTACATATGGCACACATCAACCATCCTTTGTTAGGCGATCAGCTCTATGGTGGTCGTCCGCGCCTGCCAAAAGGTGCCTCCGAGTCGTTCATTAATATGCTGCGCGGATTCGATCGTCAGGCTCTTCACGCGACTATGCTGCGTCTTTATCATCCGGTCACCGGTATCCAGATGGAATGGCATGCGCCGCTTCCTCAGGATATGGTCGATCTGATCAATGCGCTCAAAGCCGATACCGAAGAGTTCAAGGATCAGATGAACTGGTAATGAGCTCGCTTATCCAGCCTCAATGGCCGCAACCGGCATCGGTGCGGTCATGTGCAACAACCCGTCAGGGAGGCATCAGTTTGCCTCCTTACGGATCGCTTAATCTCGGCGGACATGTCGGAGATAGCCCTGAACATGTCGCGGCGAATCGTCAGCGCCTGGTCGAACTCGGTGAATTGCCGTCTGCGCCGCATTGGCTGGAGCAGGTTCATGGCACCGATGTTGTTAACCTGACGCATCAAACTCCTTCACTTCCTGCTTTAGTTGCCGATGCGGCTTATACCTGTGAACCGGGTGTAGTGTGTGCAGCAATGACAGCTGACTGCCTGCCGGTTCTCTTCTGTAATCAGGCTGGTGATGAAGTGGCAGCAGCGCATGCGGGCTGGCGTGGATTGTGTGCAGGTGTGCTGGAAAATACGGTTTCCCGTTTTGCATCAGCTCCGGACAAGATTATGGCGTGGCTCGGGCCAGCCATCGGGCCGTCGCAGTTTGAAGTCGGGGGCGAAGTGCGTGAAGTCTTTATGGCTTTTGATCCCGCATCATCGGCCGCATTTGTGCCAGCGGGTGAGAAATTCATGGCGGATATTTACCTGCTTGCACGGCTACGCCTTCAGGCGGCGGGCGTTACGGCTATTTATGGTGGCGAGTATTGCACCGTGTCTGACAGTACCCAATTTTACTCTTACCGGCGCGACGGAATTACCGGGCGGCTGGCAAGTTTAATTTGGCTGATATAACCTGTCGAATCAAGACGATCCATCGCGCATAGCAGCTGTCCTCCGAATATACTGCCAAGATAACCTTGAAAACGTGAGGGTTGACCTCATCTAATCTCCAGTAGCAATTTTGTTCAGTATTGGAGGTGTTATGCGTCTGGATCGTCTTACCAGCAAATTCCAGCTTGCCCTCGCGGATGCTCAGTCTCTCGCGCTCGGGCGCGACAATCAATTTATCGAACCCGTCCATCTTATGAGTGCTTTGCTCACTCAGGAAGGCGGAACCGTGCGTCCTTTATTAACAGCAGCCGGGGTTGATACCCAGAAACTGCGCACGGATGTTGATCAGGCTTTGGGGCGTCTGCCGCAAGTTGAAGGTACCGGTGGTGATGTTCAACCATCCCATGAGCTGGTACGTGTTTTAAATCTTTGTGACAAATTGGCGCAACAACGCGCTGATACCTTTATTTCTTCAGAACTCTTCGTTCTGGCTGTCATGAAAGACCGCGGCTCTTTGACTGATGTGTTGAAAGCCTGCGGCGCAACGGCCGAGAAGATTACTGTGGCTATCGATCAAATGCGTGGAGGTGAGAAAGTGGATGACCAGAATGCCGAAGACCAACGTCAGGCATTGAAGAAATTCACTATCGATCTGACCGAGCGTGCCGAACAGGGCAAACTGGACCCGGTCATCGGTCGTGATGAAGAAATTCGCCGGACTATTCAGGTATTGCAACGCCGTACCAAGAATAACCCCGTGCTGATTGGTGAGCCTGGTGTCGGTAAAACCGCCATTGCGGAAGGTCTGGCGCAGCGCATCATTAATGGTGAAGTCCCGGAAGGGCTGAAAAACAAACGCGTGTTGTCCCTTGATATGGGCGCGTTAGTTGCCGGGGCGAAATATCGCGGTGAATTTGAAGAACGTCTGAAAGGCCTGTTGAGCGATCTGGCAAAACAGGAAGGGAACGTCATTCTGTTCATCGACGAATTGCACACAATGGTCGGTGCAGGTAAAGCGGACGGCGCGATGGATGCCGGTAACATGCTGAAACCAGCGCTGGCGCGAGGTGAACTTCACTGCGTGGGTGCGACGACGTTAAATGAGTATCGCCAGTTCATTGAAAAGGATGCGGCATTAGAACGTCGTTTCCAGAAAGTGTTTGTGGCCGAGCCTTCTGTCGAAGACACCATTGCGATTTTGCGTGGGCTGAAAGAACGCTACGAGCTGCATCACCATGTGCAAATTACCGATCCGGCGATCGTTGCGGCGGCAACTCTGTCGCACCGCTACATCTCGGATCGTCAGTTGCCGGATAAAGCAATTGACCTGATAGATGAAGCGGCGTCCAGCATTCGTATGCAGATGGACTCTAAACCTGAGTCTCTTGATCGTCTCGACCGCCGTATCATCCAGCTGAAACTGGAACAACAGGCACTGAAGAAAGAGTCGGATGACGCCAGTGTGAAACGTCTGGAGATGCTAGAAACTGAACTGAACCAGAAAGAGCGCGAATATTCTGAGCTGGAAGAAGAGTGGAAAGCGGAAAAAGCGTCCCTGACCGGCACACAGAATATCAAAGCCGAACTCGAGCAGGCGAAGATCACGCTGGAGCAGGCTCGTCGCGTGGGTGATTTGGCCCGTATGTCAGAATTGCAGTACGGGAAAATCCCTGAACTGGAAAAACAGCTGGCAGCCGCCACTCAGGCGGAAGGTAAAACCATGAAGCTGTTACGCAACCGCGTAACAGATGTGGAAATTGCCGACGTGCTGGCGCGCTGGACCGGTATTCCGGTGGCACGCATGCTGGAAAGCGAACGTGAAAAACTGCTGCGTATGGAAGAGGAGCTGCACAGCCGCGTGATTGGTCAGAACGAAGCGGTCGAAGCGGTATCCAATGCGATTCGTCGTAGTCGCGCAGGATTGTCGGATCCAAACCGACCTATCGGGTCATTCCTGTTCCTCGGGCCGACCGGTGTCGGTAAAACAGAGCTGTGTAAAGCACTGGCGACATTCTTGTTTAACAGTGATGACGCGATGGTCCGCATCGATATGTCAGAGTTTATGGAGAAACATTCCGTGTCACGTCTCGTCGGTGCGCCTCCGGGTTATGTTGGTTATGAGGAAGGGGGCTACCTGACCGAAGCGGTTCGTCGACGTCCTTACTCTGTCATCTTATTAGATGAAGTAGAGAAAGCGCACCCGGATGTGTTCAACATTTTATTACAGGTGTTGGATGACGGTCGCTTAACGGACGGGCAGGGCAGAACGGTCGACTTCCGTAATACGGTAGTGATCATGACTTCTAACCTGGGCTCCGACATTATCCAGCAGCATTTCGGCGAGGCGAGCTATGCGCAGATGAAAGAATCCGTCATGGAAGTGGTGACACACAGCTTCCGTCCGGAATTCATCAACCGTATAGATGAAGTGGTTGTGTTCCATCCACTGGGTCATGCGCATATCAAAAATATCGCGAAGATTCAGCTGGAGCGTTTGTATAAACGTCTGGAAGAACACGGCTATTCAGCAACGCTGACCGATGCCGCGCTTGAACTGCTTGGCAATACCGGGTTTGACCCTGTTTATGGTGCGCGTCCATTGAAACGTGCCATCCAGCAGGAGATTGAAAACCCGCTGGCGCAGCAAATCTTGTCAGGTAATCTGATTCCAGGTAAGCCAATTACTGTTGATGTGGAAAATGATCACATTGTCGCAAGACAGTAATCAGTGGATAAAAAGCCAGTTACGGGCTCCAAAGCGATTTGGAGCCCGTTTTTTATTCATTCATTGAGCGTAATTAGCGCATTCGATGTTTTTCTGAACGGTTGATAAAATTATTGAAATTAGGGGTTGCGGCTTGCTGAGAACTCCCTATAATGCCGCTCCATCGACAGGGAACAACGTGAACAACATCACGAAGTGACCGGGTCGGAAAGATTAAAAACAGCGGCAACCGGATGAAATAAACGGTTGACACTGAATGAGGAAAGC
>NZ_JAFMOZ010000096.1:0-33003 GCF_019049615.1 Rahnella sp. BCC 1045
AATCCCACGAGGTGTAATTTACATTCCAGTTTAGAAAGATGTAGACAAAAATATTTATAAACAATGGGATATAGATTTTACAGAGCAAATTGACGTCAACGTGATGAAAACCCAATTTGTGAAAGTATGCTTTAGAGAAGGAAGCTTTTGGAGCGGGTGAAGGGAATCGAACCCTCGTATGCAGCTTGGGAAGCTGCCGTTCTACCATTGAACTACACCCGCATCGGTGTGCGACTGGCATTATAACCGGTTACGGCGGCGGAGCAAGGCGTGATTGCGGATAAGCGCTGGAGTTTTAAGCAGTTAGCGCATCGCGTGATCTGCAGCATGAAAAAGGGCGCCGGAGCGCCCTTTTGTTGTTTCTGAGGCAACTTATTTTTGTGTCTGCGGACGCATAGCCGGGAACAGAATAACGTCACGGATGGTATGGCTGTTGGTGAACAACATAACCATACGGTCGATACCAATGCCCAGACCGGCAGTCGGTGGCAGGCCGTGTTCCAGCGCTGTCACGTAGTCTTCATCAAAGAACATCGCTTCGTCATCGCCGGCATCCTTCGCAGAAACCTGGTCAGCAAAGCGCTGTGCCTGGTCTTCTGCGTCATTCAGCTCGGAGAAGCCGTTACCGATTTCACGACCACCGATGAAGAATTCGAAACGGTCAGTGATTTCAGGGTTCTCATCATTACGGCGCGCCAGCGGAGAAACTTCTGCCGGGTATTCAGTAATGAAGGTTGGCTGGATCAGTTGCGCTTCGGCGGTTTCTTCGAAGATTTCAGTCACGATACGGCCCAGACCCCAGCTCTTCTCGATTTTGATACCGATAGATTCAGCAATCGCGGTCGCTTTCGCCAGATCGTCGAGATCGGCAACGTTGGTTTCAGGACGGTATTTGCAAATCGCTTCACGCATGGTCAGCTTGGCGAAAGGCTTGCCGAAATCGAAGGTCTGGTCGCCGTACTGCACAACGCTGCTGCCCAGAACGGATTCTGTCAGGGTGCGGAACAGAGTTTCGGTCAGAACGATCAGGTCTTTGTAATCCGCGTATGCCATGTAGAGTTCCATCATAGTGAACTCTGGGTTGTGACGCGGAGAAACGCCTTCGTTACGGAAGTTACGGTTGATTTCGAACACGCGATCAAAACCACCAACAACCAGACGCTTCAGATACAGTTCCGGCGCGATACGCAGGTACATGTCGATGTCGAGTGCATTGTGGTGAGTGATGAACGGACGAGCCGCTGCGCCACCCGGGATCACCTGCATCATCGGGGTTTCGACTTCCATGAAACCGTTTTCCACCATGAAGCTGCGGATGCCAGACATGATCTGAGAACGGATCTTGAAGGTTTTACGGGAATCTTCGTTAGCGATCAGGTCGAGGTAACGCTGACGGTAACGCGCTTCCTGATCCTGCAGGCCGTGGAATTTGTCCGGCAACGGACGCAGTGCTTTGGTCAGCAGACGCAGTTCAGAACAATGGATCGACAGTTCGCCGGTCTTGGTTTTGAACAATTTACCGGTCGCACCCAGGATATCGCCCAGATCCCATTTTTTGAATTGCTCGTTGTAGATACCTTCGGCGAGATCATCACGCGCAACGTAAAGCTGGATACGGCCACCCACATCTTGCAGGGTCACGAAAGACGCCTTGCCCATGATACGGCGGGTCATCATACGGCCACCGACAGTGACTTCGATGTTTAAGGCTTCCAGCTCTTCGTTAGTCTTTTCGCCGTATTTCGCATGCAATTCATCAGAGATGCTGTCACGACGGAAATCGTTAGGGAAAGCGATACCGGATTCGCGCAGTAAAGCCAGCTTCTCACGACGAGATTTCAGCTCGTTGTTAAGATCTGGTACGGTTTCTGCGCTTTGCGCTGCTGGTTGTTGCTCAGACATTTTGGTTCCTCATAACCCGGCTTTCAAACTTGCCTCAATGAATTTATCCAGGTCGCCATCCAGTACGGCCTGCGTATTTCGCGTTTCGACGCCCGTGCGTAAATCTTTGATTCGGGAATCGTCCAGCACGTAAGAACGAATCTGGCTGCCCCAGCCGATGTCAGACTTGTTGTCTTCGAGCTGCTGTTTGTCCGCATTTTTCTTTTGCATCTCATACTCATAAAGCTTCGCACGCATCTGCTTCATGGCCTGATCTTTGTTTTTATGCTGGGAGCGGTCGTTCTGACACTGAGTCACAATATTGGTCGGAAGGTGGGTAATACGTACCGCAGATTCCGTTTTGTTGACGTGCTGACCACCCGCACCGGACGCGCGGTATACGTCGATACGCAGGTCGGCAGGGTTAATTTCGATTTCGATATCGTCATCCACTTCCGGATACACAAACGCGGAACTGAAAGACGTATGGCGACGGCCACCGGAGTCGAACGGGCTCTTACGCACCAGGCGATGAACGCCGGTCTCAGTACGTAACCAGCCGAACGCATAATCACCGATAATTTTGATGGTCGCAGATTTAAGCCCTGCCACTTCACCGTCAGATTCTTCAATAACTTCTGTTTTGAAACCCTTGGCTTCTGCCCAGCGCAAATACATACGCAGCAGCATGCTCGCCCAGTCCTGTGCTTCAGTACCGCCAGAACCCGCCTGAATGTCAAGATAGCAACTGGCGCTGTCGTATTCGCCGGAGAACATGCGACGGAATTCAAGCTGTTCCAGCTTGCCGGTCAGCACATCAAGTTCAGCGATGGTTTCGTTGAAAGTGTCTTCATCGTCGGCTTCAACAGCCAGTTCCAGCAGGCCGGTAACATCCTCGGCACCCTGCAACAACTCATCAATGGTTTCAACGATAGCTTCCAGAGAGGAACGTTCTTTACCCAGCGCCTGTGCGCGTTCAGGTTCGTTCCAGACGTCCGGCTGTTCCAGCTCGGCGTTTACTTCTTCGAGGCGTTCTTTCTTGGCATCATAGTCAAAGATACCCCCGAAGAACGACTGTCCGCTCGGACAGGTCCTGAATGCGGTTTTTAACCGGATTAATTTCAAACATGATTTTTCGCGTCTTACGTTAGATTCGGAGTTGGCCCAATGCCATTCGAACCGCCGATTCTAACGGAATTAGCGGTCTTTTTATAGCAACGAGCCGTTTTTTTGCAGGGTTTATTGCGGGTGAAAATCGCTTATTTCGGCCATAAATGCTCGATGATCAACTGAACGCTCCGATTTCCCCGAAATTCATTGATATCCAGCCGGTATGCCAGCTGCACTTCGCGGATACTACTGTCCGGCCAGAATGTCGGATCGATGTTAAACGCGATGCCGTCGAGCAACGGGCCGCCGCCGACAGGTTCGATCATCAGCTTCAGATGGCGCTCTTTCAGTAATTTCTGTTGCAGGATACGAAAGGTGCCGTCAAACGTCGGTTCCGGGAATGCCTGTCCCCACGGGCCGCCATTGCGCAACATTTCTGCGGTATCAATCGTCAGCTCATGCCCGGAAAGTTCGCCGTCCGACCAGACCACGCCTTCAAGATGTGACGGATCCAGCCATTCACCCACCAGTTCAGCAAAACGATCGCGAAACTCGTCGAATTTGCCTTCTTCGAGTGACAAACCTGCCGCCATCGCATGACCGCCAAACTTTAACATAAGACCGGGATTGAGCGTATCCAGGCGCTCGAGCGCATCACGCATGTGCAAACCCGCAATTGAGCGACCAGAACCTTTGAGAATACCGTCGCCCGCTGGGGCAAACGCGATCACCGGCCGGTTAAAGCGTTCTTTCAGGCGCGAAGCCAGAATACCCACGACGCCCTGATGCCATTCCGGATGGTACATCGCCAGCCCGAAAGGCAATGCGTCGGTGCTGCGCTCAAGTTTGTCGCACAGCGCCAGCGCTTCAACCTGCATGCCCTGCTCTATTTCACGACGCGTCTGGTTCAGCGCATCCAGATCGCTGGCCAGCGCACGTGCCTGACCGATATCCTCGCTGAGCAATAACGCCACGCCGACGGACATATCATCGAGGCGACCGGCGGCATTGAGCCGTGGCCCGAGCGCAAAACCTAAATCACTGGCGCACAATGTGCGGGCTTCGCGCTCCGCCACTTCGAGCAACGCGCGGATCCCTGCCCGGCATTTTCCGGCACGGATTCGGTTAAGGCCCTGATACACCATGATGCGGTTGTTGGCATCAAGCGGCACGACGTCCGCGACCGTGCCCAGCGCAACCAGATCCAGGTGTTCCGCAAGATTAGGAACCACCAGATTGTTTTGCTCAAACCAGCCGCTTTCACGTAATGCACTTCGCAGCGCCAGCATCAGGTAGAACGCGACGCCAACGCCAGCCAGAGATTTAGACGGGAACTCACAACCGTGCAGATTGGGGTTAATGATCGCTTCGGCGTCCGGCAACGTTTCGCCCGGCAGGTGATGGTCGGTAACCAGCACCTGAATGCCTTTGGCGTGAGCAAGCTCCACACCGGCGTGCGATGAGATCCCGTTATCGACGGTCAGGATCAGCTCCGCACCGCGCGATGCAGCCTGTTCCACCACTTCCGGGCTGAGGCCGTAGCCGTCTTCAAAACGGTTCGGCACCAGATAATCCAGATTACCGCAGCCCATACTGCGCAAAGAAAGCAGCGTGAGCGCCGTACTTGTTGCGCCATCGGCATCAAAATCGCCGACGATAATAATGCGCATCCGCTCGCTCAGGGCTTTTTGCAGCAATTTCACCGCAGTAGCGATGCCATCAAGTTGCTGATACGGCAGCAAACCTGCTGCGCTGCGCTCCAGCTCTTTGCTCTGCTTAACGCCACGGGCCAGATATAACCGGCGCAATAACGGGGAAAGTTCAGCGGGAAGATCCACGCCAGTTGCCACCTCACGGCGGCGAAGTTGAGTCTGCAAGGTCACGAAAAATCAACCACCGGTTTTATGTGAAGGATCACGCTGGTCAAGCATCGCGGCCATTTCTTTTGGCGGCTGATAACCCGGGATCAAAGTACCGTCTTCCAGCACAATGGCCGGAGTGCCTGTGACGCCAAACTGCACGCCCAGCTCGAAATGTTTCGCGATATCGCTGCTTTTACAGGTCGCCTGCGTGATGTCATCTCCACGCATCGCCGCATCAAAACTGGTTTTGCGGTTGCCGGTACACCAGATGGATTGCATATCTTTTTCAGTTTTGGAATTCAGCCCCTGACGCGGGAACGCCAGATAACGCACGGTAATGCCGAGGTCGTTATAGTCCTGCATTTGCTGATGTAGCTTGTGGCAATAGCCGCAGGTGATGTCTGTAAAAACGGTGATCACATGCTTCTCGTTTTTGGCCTTGTAGATAATCATCTCGTTTTGCAGCGCATCGAGCTTTTTCACCAGCGCTTTATTGGTCACATTAACCGGCTGGCTGCCGCTGACGTCGTACATCGGACCCTGTAAAACGTGTTTACCATCATTAGTGATGTAAATGACGCCGCTGTCCGTGGAAACCGCGCTCAGGCCGGTGACCGGCGTCGTCTGAATTTCGGCATTGTTCATTCCCAGCTTGTTCAGCGTGGCTTTGATTGCAGCATCGTCAGCCTGCGCCGCGGAGCTTATACACGCAGCCAGAAGGGTCAGCAGCATTAAACCTTTTTTCATCATTTCGTCCTTTTTCCCTGGCACGTCACGCGCGGGGATGATGTTGTTGATGTAGCAGTTTGAGTCGTTCAGTCGCTACATGGGTATAAATTTGAGTTGTTGATAAGTCACTGTGGCCTAACAACATTTGCACAACGCGGAGATCTGCACCGTGATTTAACAAGTGGGTTGCAAATGCGTGGCGCAACACGTGGGGGGATAACCGCTCCGCATCAATACCGGCAAGGATCGCATAGTGTTTGATGCGATGCCAGAATGTCTGCCGCGTCATTTTCTGCGCCCGGTTGCTGGGGAATACAATATCCAGAGACTGACCGTTCAGCAGCCACGGCCTTCCGTGCTCGAAATAATTCTCCAGCCAGTACACCGCTTCTTCGCCCATCGGCACCAGCCGTTCTTTATTACCTTTACCGATAACCCGCACCACGCCCTGCCGAAGGCTGATATCGCTGAGCGTCAGCCCTACCAGTTCGGAGACACGCAAACCGGTGGCATAGAGCAATTCGAGCATGGCTTTATCACGCAGCTCAAGCGGAACATCCACCACCGGCGAGGCCAGCAGCGCATCAACCTGGGCTTCACTCAGATCTTTGGGCAAACGCTGCGGAAGTTTCGGCGAGGACAACAGCGCCGTCGGGTCATCCTGCCGCACCGATTCGCGGTTCATGTACTGAAACAGGCGACGCATCGCACTGAGCAGGCGCGCGGAACTGGTCGCTTTATAGCCACCTTCAATGCGCTCAGACAGAAAAGATTGTAAATCTTCGGCGCTGACGTGCAGCAAATCTGTTTCGTTATGATGCAGCCAGCCCAGCAGCGATTTCAGGTCCTGACGATAAGACGAGAGCGTATTTTCTGCGAGATTGCGCTCAATCCAGAGCATATCGAGAAACTGTTCCGTCAGACCCTGATCGGCCTGATTGACAGCTTGCGCAGCCTGTTCAGGCGTTAACTCCTGATGGCCTGCATTATCTTGTTTTGGCATCCCGACTCCTGTTGCTTGCGTACAGACTACACCCGCCATTATGCCTTTCATTCGCCCAAATCTGCTACACTGCCTGCCATTCGTATTCTGATGACGTTATGGCAGCAAGCATGAAAATTGGACTTTTCTACGGTTCCAGCACCTGTTACACCGAAATGGCCGCGGAGAAAATTCGCGATATTTTGGGCGAAGAGCTGGTTGATCTGCACAACATTAAAGATGTTGATCCCGATAAGATGGAAGACTACAGCATCCTGATCCTCGGCATCCCGACATGGGATTTCGGCGAAATTCAGGAAGACTGGGAGGCCGTCTGGAATGAGCTGCCTACGCTAAAATTGCGCGGGAAAATTGTCGCCATGTACGGCATGGGCGATCAGCTCGGTTACAGCGAGTGGTTTCTCGACGCGCTCGGCATGCTTTACCATCAGTTGCTCCCGATGGGCGTTCACTTCATCGGATTCTGGCCGACGGAAGGTTTCGAATTTACCAGCCCGAAACCGCTCAGCGCCGACGGTAAACATTTTGTCGGCCTCGCGCTCGACGACGTAAACCAGTTTGATCTCACCGACAAGCGCCTGCAACAGTGGTGCGAGCAGATCCTGCTGGAAATGGACGCCCTGCTGTAGCCGTTCGCCAACGAACCAGTAATTACCTCAGCCCGGTTCAGCCGGGCTACGGGGATCTCCGCTCAGCAAGATCTGGCGCAAGTGCCGCCATTCATCCGGCCCCATACTGTCAGACGCCAGCCATAGCCGCTGTCTTGAGCTGCGCATCGCCTGCGCCAGCCCGCCTTTGCGTTTTTCACGACGCAATGTCAGCAGCACACCGCTGCTGATCATCCAGACCGGCTGCTTAATTTGCCATTCATGGCCACGCCACAACAGGCGGTTATCCTCAAGCAGGACAATTTCGCCGGTACGGGCCGTAATACGGCGTTGGCTGCGGATGCATTCAAACAGCACCAGCAAAAGTAATGTCATCCATACCGGCCAGTAGCCGGCAGGCCAGGGTGCCAGCAAAATCAGTAACATCACACCACCGTAAGACCCCAGTGAAATGAGCTGACTGCGCCAGGACACCCTGAGATCACATCGCCACAGGGCCACGGGCTTTGTTTCTAGTCTGAATGAGGGCCACCATGCGCTGCAATTCTGTGTCTTGCGGCTCGCCGTGATTCATCAGCCAGTTGAACAAATCCGGATCGTCACAGGTCAGCAGACGGGCAAACAGTTCTTTGTCGGCATCGGGCAGCGAATCATATTCATGTTCGAAAAACGGCATGATGGAGATATCCAGCTCGCGCATACCGCGGCGACAGGCCCAGTGAATACGGGAACGGTTATTGATATCCAGTTGGTTTTTGCTTTCCATAATGAGACTCTTTTTTTGGGATACAGAATGAGAATTCTTTTATATAGAAAGCGATTCTATCAGCCGTCAGCCGTCATAAGTAACTTTTCAGTGCCCTGTTTTGTCAATCTACGTGATGTGCCGTAAAACCTGCTGCAAACCTGTCACTGGCTTTACATTCTCTGGAAAGCATCCCGTAAAAGGCACCAATAACTGTTTTCAAAGGCGGTAGGCTCTTTTACCATGAAGCATCAGTCACATTTCATTGACCGGGATAAGAAAATGGCTAACGCATTCCCCTTTCCACCGCAAAAACCTTCAGCGTCTTCGCATCTGCCGCTGACCCTGATTTCACTGGAAGACTGGGCTTTGGTGACCATGACCGGCGCCGATACGGTGAAATACCTGCAAGGTCAGGTGACGGCAGACATCGATGCCCTGCCGGTCGATCACCACATTCTTTGCGCCCACTGTGACGCCAAAGGGAAAATGTGGAGCAACCTGCGTCTGTTCACGCGTGGCGATGGCATGGCCTATATCGAGCGCCGCAATCTGCGCGACACGCAGCTGAATGAAATAAAGAAATATGCCGTGTTTTCGAAAATTACGTTTACCGCCGATGATGACGTGGTGCTGCTCGGTGTGGCCGGTTTTCAGGCCAGCGCTGCGCTGACGGGGTTATTCTCGACGCTGCCAACAGCAGAACAGCCGGTCGTACAGCAGGATGAAACGACTCTGCTGCATTTCTCCCTGCCCGCCGAACGTTTTCTGATTGTCACTAGCCCGGAAAAAGCCCGTCAGGTAGTGGAAGAACTGGGTGAGCAGGCACAGCGCAACGACAGCCAGCAGTGGCTGGCGCTGGATATTGAAGCCGGTTTCCCGGTTATTGATACCGCCAATACTGCGCAGTTTATCCCGCAGGCCACCAATATTCAGGCGCTGGACGGGATCAGTTTCACCAAAGGTTGCTACGCCGGTCAGGAGATGGTCGCACGGGCAAAATACCGTGGCGCGAACAAGCGCGCGCTGTACTGGTTATCCGGTAAAGCCTCAAAAGTACCGGCTCCGGCTGACGATCTCGAACTGCAACTTGGTGAAAACTGGCGTCGAACCGGCACCGTGCTGGCGGCAGTTCAGCTCAGTGATGGCACCGTCTGGGTTCAGGCCGTTCTTAACAACGACCTGGAAGCCGACGCCAGCCTGCGCGTTCGCGATGATACAACCAGCCATTTAAGTATCCAGCCGCTGCCGTATTCGCTGGAAGAGACTAAGTAATCCGAAAGCTCGCTGCCGCCCTCTTCATGACCGAACGGTTAAAAGAAGGCGGCAATTCTCAACGTGATATCCGGCTTAAGCGTGGTGATGTTTGCCTTTCTGATTAAGCAAATCGACATACGCCTGATCCACCAGTTCCTGCCGGTCAATCCCCAGCCGTTCAAGCAAATCCTCAGCAATCGCAATGCCCTGCTCCGGTGTTTCGCTATCTTCGAGCACCACTTCAAACTCCAGATAATCGCCCAACCCTTTTACGCGGTCGAGATGCAGACGGGTTTGGCCGAGCATAAAAAGCGTGCGCTGCTTGATAACCCTGCCTGCCGCACCGTAGGCCAGTGTGAGCGTTTCGCGCAGACTGTCAGGATCGTGAGTTTCAGAAAGCACATAGAAGCTGGTTTTCGGCCCTGCCTGATCGGGTCGCTGATAGAAGATCAGTTCGCCACGATCCGCCGCCAACGTGCGCAGTTTCAGGCGTCCGTGCGGGCAGATAAAAAAGGTATCATCCTGCCCGATAATGTCCGGCAGTCCGTCGGATATCAGCGCAATCTTTTCGTACAGCGAGGAAAAATCATCAACCTTCGCTTTAATCTCAATATTTCTGGCCATCGCTTACTCCCTTAAAGTTGACTCTTTTTTACGTGTCTTTGATGAACATCCGTTGACCTTACCGTGACAGAATGCTCCGCGGCAAGGAGGTTTGATCTCGCTTACTAAATACGCAATAAGAGGCTGCAAAATCGGATCAGGGTGCTAACCTCATGGGAGTTTTTGGAAAACTGAGGGAACGATGATGACCAAAATTTTTACGCTGACTCTGGCACCTTCACTCGACAGTGCCACACTAACACCCAAGATTTATCCCGAAGGGAAACTGCGTTGTACCGCGCCGGTCTTTGAGCCTGGCGGAGGCGGCATTAACGTTGCCCGCGCCATTGTCCACCTTGGCGGGCAGGCGACAGCGCTGTTCCCGATTGGCGGCCCGACCGGAGAGCATCTAAAGCAGTTACTTCTTGATGAAGGGATAGCTACCGAAACAGTAGAAACCCAGGACTGGACGCGACAAAACCTGCATGTCCATACCGAAAATACCGGTGAGCAATACCGGTTTGTCATGCCCGGTGCGCGGCTGACGGAATCTGAATTCGCCAGCCTGAGTGCAAAAATCGAAAATATTCATGCCGGTTCAATACTGGTGATCAGCGGCAGTTTGCCACCCGGCACGCACATTAACGCGCTCACCGATCTTATCCGCAAAGCGCAGGACGCCGGTTTGCGCTGCATTCTCGACAGCTCCGGTGATGCACTGGCCGCGGGCCTGAAACTGGGCGGTCTGGCGCTGGTGAAACCAAACCAGAACGAGCTTTCTGCGCTGGTCGGGCGGCCTCTGGAAAATCCGGGCGACGTGCTGGCCGCGGCGCAGAAAATTATCCGCGAAGGCGGAGCCGAGCGCGTCGTGGTTTCACTCGGGCCGCAGGGTGCACTGGCCGTTGATGCGCAAGGTGCATTCCAGGTGGTTCCGCCGCCGGTGAAAAAAATGAGTACCGTCGGTGCGGGTGACAGCATGGTAGGCGCGATGACGCTCAAACTCGCCGCCGGTGCTGATCTGCACGACATTGTGCGTTTCGGCGTTGCCGCGGGCAGCGCAGCGACGCTGAACATCGGCACACGGCTGTGTTCGGATAAAGATACTCAGCAGATTTATCAGTATTTATGCCAGCAAACACTGGCACATTAATTCCCTGAATGCGTTCCGCGAGGTCTCCCGGCGTCGCGGAGCGTAAATTCTTTGTCACACCTTCACGTATTTCCTTTCATTAGCAGATAAACTCGCAGCATCGGGTGTTGCATGCACCTTTCACATCACGCCAGAAAAGGCCGGAGGCCAGAGTCCAGAATGATATGGATTATGCTTGCTGCAATTGTTGTGGTTTTTATTGTGGGTTATTGGTTTATGACGGCAGACACCCGTAAAGCGAACGCTTCTCTCGCCAGTCTGTTGAAAATTAAACCGGTTTACATTGATTCAATGCTGCTGGAAATGGGCAAAAGACAGAGCCAGATGTTTATCCGCTCCATCAGCGGTGGCTATGCTGAAGAGATCCGCAAAGCGGCCTACGTTGTCTTTATTTATCAGACATTTATCAAAGATGCTTCTCCGGAAAATATTGTCCGCTGGCGGAACATTCTGGTGCGCGCGCACCTGCCGCCTCAGCTCAGCAGTGAGCACGCCGAACTGGCGCTGTTCTACTTTGCTGAGCTGGATATTGAGCCTTTCGAACTGGCGCAGTTTCGTCGCGATTACAACGAAACCTACAATCAGATCCATCTGGTCTGATGTTCAGAAGTGTTTCACCCATGGCCCTGGCGGGGCCATTTTTTTTGCCTTCACGATGAAAAAGCAATCTCAGTCAGGAAAGCCCGCGGCGACCCGTGCAAAGTAAGTGCCTTGAAGGAGCGGAAATGAATCACGAAAAAACTCATCTTTATCAGCGGCGTTTTCAGCAGGTGTTTGCTTATATTGAGGCGCATCTGGACAGCCCGATGACGGTTGAACAGCTAAGTGAAGTGGCCTGCTTTTCGCAGTTTCACTTTCACCGCCAGTTCAGCCAGTTTTGCGGCGTCAGCGTCAGCCGTTACATCACGCTGATGCGGCTGAAAAGAGCCTCTTTCCGGCTGGTGCAAAATCCGCAGGAGAAGATCATTGAGATTGCGTTTGATGCCGGATTTGAAAATCCGGAGTCATTTTCCCGTGCCTTCAGGAACACTTTCGGCCTGACGCCCAGCGAGTTTCGCAAAGCTCCCGTCTGGGTTGACTGGCATGTGCATTTTCAATTTCCCGGCAGGGAAAATCAGCAGAGGCTGGAAAATATGGATGTGAAAATTATTGAGGTTGCGCCAGTGAGCATTGCGGTGCTGGAGCATCGCGGTGACCCGATGACGGTGAACAATACCGTCGCGAAATTCATTGAATGGCGAAAAGCGTCGGGGCTGTCGGATTACACTGTACACGGGACATACGGTATTCCCTACAACGATCCGCTGGTGACGCCGGGTGAAGATTTTCGCTTTGACGTTTGCGGGGAGTTAAACCCTGAATCGGGCGGGCGTGTGCCCGAAAATCCACAAGGCGTGGTGGCGAAAAGCCTGCCGGGCGGGCGTTGCGCCGTGGTCCGGCACGTCGGAGCGTATGACCGCATCAGCGACAGCGTGTATTACCTTTACCGGGAATGGTTGCCGCAAAGCGGAGAGGAATTACGGGATTTCCCGGTGTATTTCCGCTATCTGCATCTTGATCAGGAGTTACCGGAACATGCGCAGCAAACCGATATTTTGCTGCCATTGAAATAAGGGAAGAAATATCAGGCAGCGCTGCCTCTGCTAATACTGAACGGCAGCGCTGTTTGTTCCGGATTATCTGAACACGTTATCCAGATAACTGGCCAGGATCTGCCGCGAACTGAAACCGTGGCAGATGCCATAATACGTTTCGTTGTCGCTCGAGACATCCAGAGGGAAGTTTTTATACGCATCACTGCTTCGAAACGATGCCGTCGGTTCGGCAAAACGTTCGCTGCGCTCTTTCAGCGCCGGGTGTATTACCAGGGCAGTCCGGCCAAACCGCGCTTCCCGGTTTACATACACATAGTGTTCGCCACGGCGATAACCGTATGCTTTATCATCAATATAATCGCGTTCAAATCCGGATGTTTCCAGAACGCGTGCCACTTCATCTGGCCGTAAATACATGGTTGCTCCTCGCTTCTTTAACCGCAAGGCGACCTTACCGCAATAACTCTGCCAGACAATGCCTAAATCCTGAGTTTTGGCGTATTTAGGATTTATCTAAACCCCAAAACCCTGCTATGAAAAGGCTATTCGGCGGGTTTTTTGGTGCCGGTTTGCATCCATAATTTGAGGGTGAGCAGCCACGCCACTACTACCATAAAGGCCGCCGCCAGATAGATAGAAGGCGTGCCGAGATGGGAAATAATCAGACCGGCAACAGGCCCGGTGATGCCCAATCCGAGATCCAGAAACGCGGAATACAGCCCCAGCGCCGTGCCCTGATTCTGCGGCGGAACCTGTTTCACCGCCTCGACGCCCAGCGCCGGAAAAACCAGTGAAAAACCAGAACCGGTGAGGAACGCACCAAGCTGAACAGACAGCGGATCGTGCCCCTGCCAGATCATCAGTAAGCCCGCGATTTCAAAGACGAAAGACACCAGCGAAACCCGCAGGCCGCCAAAGCGGTTGATCATGTTGCCGAAAACCAGACGCGCACCCACAAACCCGAGGCTGAATAATGTGAGGGTAAACGCCGCGCCGCTCCAGCCTTTGTCCGCATAATAGAGCGTGATAAAGGTGGCGATAACGCCGAATCCGATGGTGCCAAAACCGAGCCCGAGGCCGTAAAGCCAGATGCGCCCGACCACTGCCTTGAAGGCAATCCGTTTGCCAGCGGTGACAGAAATCGCAGCTTTCAGGCAGGCCAGAACGGCGGCAATGGCGGCGGCAACCACAATCAGCACGGCCACGCCCATCAGGCCAAACACATGATTGAGCATGACGCCGAGCGGCGCGCCCACGGCCATCGCGCCGTAGGTCGCCACGCCGTTCCATGAAATCACCCGCGCGGTGTGTTTCGCGCCCACCGCGCCAATTCCCCACAGCGTGGTGCCGGTGCTGCCAAAGCTTTCACCTACCCCAAGAAAAACGCGCGCCAGACACAATAAAAGCAGGCTCGCCAGCGGCCAGTCAGTCAGGAAAAATGCCGCAGCGTAGAAAATGCCGCTCATTGCGCAGCAAATCAGGCCGAAAATCACCACCCGTTTCGGCCCAAGAAGATCGGCATAGCGCCCGGCATGCGGACGGCTGATCAGGGTCGAAAAATACTGAACACTGATGACCAGACCGGCCAGCACGGAGTTATACCCCAGCGTGTTATGCACAAAACCGGGCAACACCGCGAGCGGCAAACCGATGGTCAGATAGACGACGAAAGTAAACAGCATGAACGACAGAATGCGTTTGTTGAGCATTGCGTTAGAGCGAAATGTACTTAAAAACATGGGCAGAACCGGGATGAAAACGCTGCGAGTGGAATCAATAGCATAAACAGGTTTCGGAGAGGATCAAACGTAAAACGGCGCAAAAAATGTTATTGGCTGTAACGCTCAAAAGCATTTGCAGAGAAATCTGAGCCGCATCACGCAAAGCCGCGCCACACCTGATTTCTCCTGACAGCTACATGACCTGAAAACACCCCCAGTCATAGCCCGATGTTCTCAAAGAGCCCTCCGGTACAACATTTTGGTCTATGCTTTAGTCATTAGCAAAACGAAAGCTACAGTTCACAACAAGGAGAGACAGAATGGCTAAGAAATCAGAACAGACAATCGATCAGGACGTAACCCTGCTGGCTGACACGCTGGATGAAGTGCTTCAGTCTGCCGGAAATAAATCCAAGGACGAGCTGGATAAACTCCGCAGCAAAGCTGAAGGCGTGTTACGCGACGCCCGTTCACGTTTCAACGGTGAAACACTGACGAAGCATGCCCGTGACGCCGCCGCGTCCGCGAACGACTACGTAAAAGACAACCCATGGTATGGCGTGGGTGCCGGTGCAGCTATCGGTATTGTTATCGGTGTCCTGCTGGGACGTCGGTAACACAAGAGGCAATTTGCGGTGTTTCATTCCTGTGTCGGGATTATCTGAAACATCCGCGTGGCTCCCTCATTGCCGCGCAATTGCTAAAAAGACGACGGAGCCCCCGGGCTCCGTTTTCTATTTGTGGCTTTCGCTGAAATTAAAAGCGAATGCGAAAACTTTTTGACTGACAGGGCTTAAATTCGCCCATTTGCCCGCCACTATTTTCGGTGTTTACCCTCGTTTCATCCATGCTGACTTCCTGCCATCCGCTAAGTGTCGCATTGACCTGCAGGCTGTCTTGCAGACTTTGCGTTTCGGAGGGGTTATAAACCCGCACAATCAACGCTTCGTCATCTTCGGCTTTTTTCAGTGCACTGAGCACCGAACCCGAAATACATTTTTGCATCAGGCTGAAACGCGAAGGCGTTTTGTTGTCCGTCAGGTTTAGCTTCATCGCGTCGTACGGAATTTTGTTGTAGGTGCGCACCGGCGTCAGGTAATCACGCGCATGTTGCATCACGCTGGCCTGGATGTGATCGCCGCTGAAACCGAACAACGCAAAACGATAAAGCTGTTTGCCGGGCATCTGAGAATCCGGCGTCGGCATTTTGATGCCTGAGGGGCGACCCGGGCGCAGCAGCAGGTTTTCTTTCCCGAGTACGCCGACAGCGCGGAACAGCGTCAGGGCGAAGGTATCGCGCTTTTCGCCCACCACTTCGAACTCGCGCAACCCTTCTGTAAAAAGCGCCAGCCCCTGATGACCGTCCTGCAACGCCGCAAAATTCATGAGTTGCCACACCGGCACCGGCGCTTCTTTCCAGCCTTCCGCCTCCCAATTTTTCATTGCCGTATCGTCCACAGGGCGGGTGATGCAGCCGAACTGATTGTCGGCCACCACCGTCTTGCTGGCAAACGGTGTGGGGATGAGCACGCGCAGCCGGTGATCTTCGGCGTGGTTCTCAAGAGCCAGTTCAATCTCAATCCGTCGGCTGTTTTTCGAAAGCGTTACGTTGACGGTCACGGGAATTTCACTGTTGAGAATGCGCATTGCGCGATCTTCCAGCGTGCGCGGCAGCGGCATTTTCAGTGAAATGACCGCGGTGCTTTGCCACGGCTGATGCTGATAACTCACGTCTGCCTTTAGCGCGCCAGAGGCCAGCCGCCATTCATCGCGCGCCGGGGAATAATCGTATTCATCGCCATCGTCGGAACCGTTTTCCAGTTCCAGAACCTGCTGATAGCGGCGGAATGTCTGCTTATCGAGAATATCCAGCGTGCCGTTCGGATTGACCGTCACACGGTAATAATCGTTTTCCAGGGCGTCTTCACCCTTCGGCGCAGGCAGCAAAATCCCCGGCTGGTGCGGTGTGACGTTTAACGTCACGTACCCCATCGCCGGCAGGGTGGCACAAAGCTGAATGTCGTATTCCATGAACGGATCGTAATTGCCGTAGTGCACAATTTGCCGGTCCACCAGACCCGGGTCGATCTCCCGCGTTTCGCGGATAAAATAAGGTACAGGATGCCCCTGGTCGTCGGTCAGGCTGAAAGATGAGGCACGGACCCTTAAGGTGGTATTAATGGTTTCCTGACGCGGATGCAGCGAGAAATTAAACAGCCCCAGCCGGTCAGCGGTGTGACCGTCAGGTTGCAGGTTGTCGATAATTTTACGCAGCGTGAACTGAATGAGGTTTTCGGCCATGTCATCGGCAAGAATAAAGCGCGACATAATTTCCTGATGAACCTTGTCGCTGCAACAACAACCGATGCTGTCGTGCGCGTGGTTCTTCATGATTTCCTTCCACATTTTTTCAATCAGGCCATGGTGATAATCAAAACCTAAGCGCCAGGCAATGGAACACAGCGGCTCAAGCACATTGACGATTTTGTTCTCAATCGCTGCATTGGCCTGTTTGATATCCATGCGGGTCGATGAAATGGTGCGGTGAACTCGCATATATTTGCCATCATTAAATTCTCCACGCAGCAGCGCCAGCTGAGGTCTGATGGCGTCGATACGTTGAAAAATGTCTTCAAAACGGCTGAGCTGGAAACTGCGCTGCGGGTAAATCCGGCGCAGCATCTCCATGATGGTAAAGATATTTTGCTGGAGCGGCATCTGGTCATGACCGTTGGGCAGCAGGATATCGCCGGTCAGTGACGCGGCTTCCAGCACCGGCAGATATTTATCCAGGCGTTCGCGCAGCGCATCTTCATCCTCCGGCAAGTATTTGCCAATGGCATACCCCAGCGGCAGCACCTGCGCGGTGACTTCACTGCCGTCA
Source organism: Rahnella sp. BCC 1045 (assembly GCF_019049615.1). Classification (NCBI taxonomy): domain Bacteria; kingdom Pseudomonadati; phylum Pseudomonadota; class Gammaproteobacteria; order Enterobacterales; family Yersiniaceae; genus Rahnella; species Rahnella sp. BCC 1045. The sequence continues at coordinate 17,149 of NZ_JAFMOZ010000096.1, forward strand.
TTACTTTGCCAGCGGAATTCCGTTTTATCCGTGCCATGACGCTCCGAGCACCCGCGCCAGAACATGGCATGTTGCAGGCCAAAACCGTTAAAGATATGCGGTAGCTGGGAAGACATGCTGAATGAATCCGGCAGATAGCCGATTTTCATAGGCTCACCAAACTCGCGGCAATCACGCATGCCGTACAGCAAATTACGCAGGATGGACTCGCCGCAAACCACCATCGTGTCGGTCTGTGTATACCACGGCCCGATGATAAGCTTACCGGCTTCTACCAGCGCCTTCACGCGCGGGCGGTTGTTCGGGCAAACCGCAAAATAATCTTCGAGGATCGCCGTTTGTCCGTCCATCACATAAAACGGATAGTCGGGGTCATTCTCCAGACGATCGAGGATCTCCGCCATATTGTTAACCAGCAGGATCCTTGAGGCCTCGGTGGTGAAATACCATTCGCGATCCCAGTGCATATGCGGCGTCAGATGAACGCGGGAAACTGTCATAAAATCTTTCCTTTCATGCCCTGCAAGGCAGGGCGCAATGTGAATAAATGAGGGAGTTTAAGAAGAAGGAGCGTCACCGGAGAACTGCCCGCGGCGTACGGCGTAGCCCCGCCAGCTCAGCAAAACCAGCGTGGAAATCACCGTGCCTGCCAGCGCTGCGCCCAGCCAGACTGCCGCCGCCTGCCAGCCGCCTAATCCGCCGTCGTGGAGCAGAAACAGGGAGAAAATGCCCGCACCCGGCGTGGAAAGGCCGATCCCTGCCGCGCCGACAATCGCGCCCGTAACAACGGATCCGGTCAGGAAGGAGCCGATAACACGCAGCGGATCTTCAATTGCCATCGGGATCGCCCCTTCAGTGATCCCCGCCAGGCCGAGCAGCCAGGTGGATTTTCCGGTTTCGACTTCAAAGGATTTGAACAGGTGTGGCGCGAGCACAGTTGAAGCGGTCACGGTGAAAGCCGAGACCATTTTGGTGGCCCCGAAAATGGCATACGGACCGTAAACGCCGTTTGCCATCGCACCAAGACAAAAAGCGTAGGCCGCTTTGTTGACAGGCCCGCCCAGATCGAAAGAGCACATGAAAGCAATCAGCGCGCCAAGGACAATCGCGTTACTGCCGGATAATCCGTTCAGCCACGCGGTCAGGCTGCTGTTGAGCAACGCGACGGGTTCACCAATCACAAAGAGCATAATGCTGCCGGTAATCAGCGTTCCGAATACCGGATAAAGGTAAAACATCAGGAAGCCGTTGAAACTGGCACTCAGCCGGACGTGCTTTTTCATCCAGCGCATGACGTAACCGGCAATCAGCCCGCCCGCCACACCACCGAGAAATCCTGCGCCGATCATGTTGGCGCACAATCCGGCGGCAAACCCCGGCGTCAGGGCCGGTTTATCCGCCAGCGAATACGCCGTGTAAGCCGACAACACGGGCACCATCAGAATGCCCAACATACCGCCGCCAAGCTGGCGGTACATCCACAACCACGACTCTTTTTGCGCGTAAAGTTCCTGCCAGCCAAACAGCTGTGCGATCAGCACTGTCACCGCCAGCACCGATCCGCCGGCCACAATCATCGGTACGGCAAAGGAAATACCGCTCAGCAACGCCTGCTTTAAATCTGCCTTCACGCTGTTTTCCGGCGGCTTTACCGGCGCGGATCCCAGTGTTTCGCCGGGTTTACGCTGCATCGCCAGCGCCTGTCGCAGCAAGGCTTCAGCACGGCGGATAGGCTCTGCCACCGGTACCCTAATGCACGGGATCCCGTCGAAGCGCTGACTGTCTTTGACTGCCACTTCGGCGGCGAAAACGCAGGCCACGGCGCGGCAGCACTGAGCGGCAGTGATGGGATCCTCAATGCCGTTAGCGCCCTGCTTTTCAACATGTACGCGAATACCCAATTTTTTAGCCGCCTTTTCCAGATATTCAGCCGCCATATACGTGTGCGCGATGCCTGCCGGACAGGCGGTCACACAGACCACCAGCGGTGTCTCTTCAGGCAAAGCCTGCGGGTCATCAATTTCCGGCGCAGCCTCTTCCCGTAATAATGTCAGTACCTCCTGTGCATCGCGCGCTGCCAGCAATGCAGCACGGGTTTCATCATCCACCAGCCGCGTGGTCAGCGCCGTCAGTAACTGCATGTGAGTCGATCCCGCTTCGGCTTCAGGGATCGCCAGCAGAAAGATCATATTCACCGGCTCATCGCCATCCACACCCTGCCAGAGCAGCGGTTGCCGCAGTGTCGCCAGCGCAAAAGCGGCACGCTTCACACTGGCAGATTTACCGTGCGGAACGGCCAGCCCTTCGCCCAGCGCGGTCGGGCCTTCAGTCTCGCGTTCAGAAACTGCATGCAGGAAATCCTGCGCATGATTAAGGATCCCCTGCTGATCCAGCCGCTGAGCAAGAAAAGCGATCGCCTGTTCGCGGCTGGCAAAAGTGGTGTTGAGATGTATCAGTTCGGGTGAGGTCAGTAATGTCAGATCCATAAAGTTGTCCTGTCTGAATCGATGAAACATCAATATTTGTATTATTGTTGTATTGTATTTGTATTAAACAACAAAGAGGCATGGACTGAATGTGATCCAGATAGAAGATTTTTCGTTCAGTTGTATAGTTTTTGCCGGGACGGACGAACTGCTACACTCTGCCTAAACTGCTCTGAAGGAACCTGAAACGTGAGTAATCAGCCACTTTACCGCCAGATCGCGACGCAGATCCGCGATCAAATCCAGCGCGGAGAAATCAAAACAGGCGACGCGCTGCCAACGGAATTACGACTGCGCGAGCAGTTTGGCGTCAGCCGGGTGACGGTACGGCAGGCGATTAAGCTGCTGGTGGAACAGGATGTGCTGGAAAGTGTGCAGGGCAGCGGAACTTACGTGAAGGAAGCAAAGGTCAATTACGATATTTATCAGCTGACCAGCTTTGATGAGAAGTTACAGCCTCTGGACAGGCCGTCGCACAGCGAGGTGCTGGCATTCTCCATCCTTAAGCCGCCGATCGGTATCGCCGAAGCGCTGGCGTTATATGAACAGGCGCGGGTTTATTACATTAAACGGCTACGCTTTATTGTCAGCAAACCCGTCACACTGGAAGAAACCTGGATGCCGCTGGAACTCTTTCCTGATCTGACCTACGAAGTGATGCAGGGGTCAAAATATGCCTGGATGGAGCAGACCAAACATCTGGTGATTGACCGCAGCGAACAGGAAATTATTCCGTTGATGCCGACCAAAGAGATGGTGTCACTGCTGGGCGTGGCGGCTGATCAGCCGATTTTGCAGAAGATCTCGAAGGGATTTTTGACGGACGGCACGGTATTTGAATTCAGCCGCAATACCTTCCGCACCGATGATTATAAATTTACCCTGATCGCCCGACGGATGCCGCACTGATCAGCGGCTGTTTTGAAGGACGTCGGCCAGACGCTGCACCAGCCCGCTGGCATGCTCCTGCGAGCTGATATTCGGAAATCCCATCAGCAGTCCGTTCGGGCGCAACGCATCGCTACGCTCACGCCACTCAACCTGCCAGTCGGAAAGCGCCTGTACCGCCAGTCCCTGTTCGCGGGCGTTTTTGGCGATCAGAGAATCATCGAGATGAGCACTCAGACTGGTGGATAGCTGGATGCCGCCAGCCTGCTGATTCACCCGCAATATGTCCGCCGGAAACTTCGCCGTCAGCGCCTGTTCGAGATAACCACGACGTTCAGCATACAGCTGGCGCATACGTTTCATATGCCGGTAGAAATGTCCCTGTTCGATAAACTCCGCAATGCTGCTTTGTATCAGAGGTGGCGTGCCGCAAATTCGCAGCGGGCAATAGGCCTCGATTTTTTCCACCAGACTTTCCGGCACCACCACATAACCGCAACGGAGCGCCGGAAACATCACTTTGCTGAATGTTCCTGCGTAAATAACCCTTCCCTGCGTATCCAGACTTTTCAGAGAAGGCAGCGGCTGGCCGTGATAACGGAATTCGCTGTCGTAATCATCTTCGATAATCCACGCCTGCTGTTTCGCCGCCCACTCAAGCAGCGCCATGCGTCGCGCTAAACTCATGGTCACACCGGTCGGACTCTGATGAGCGGGCGTAACGACGGCAAACCGTGCAGCAGAAAACTGCTTCACGGCCTGCGGAACATCCATGCCCTCATCATCGACTTTCACCGCCCTGGCAACCGCCCCTGCCGCACGAAAGAATGCCTGTGTCACCGGATAACCGGGGTCTTCCAGCCACACGCCATCACCGGGTTGTAACAGGCTGCCGATGATCAAATCCAGCACCGGTGCGTATCCGCCACAGATAAAGACCTGTTCCGGGCGGCAGGTAAATCCGCGGGAAAGTTGCAGATAGCGGGCGACCGCATTACGCAATCCGTCGGTGCCCGCCAGCGGCGGATGGCCTAAATCATTCATGCTGGTGTGACGGATTTGCCTTGAGACAATGCGCGACCAGATAGCACGCGGGAACGCATCCAGCGCCGGAAGGCCGAGCTGAAAAGGCAGCGAAGATACTGAAGGCAACATCGGGTTGATGGGATTAGATGCGGCATTCTTCCTGACCGGCGCTGGCGCGGGGACGGATAAGCTTTCCGGCGCGCTGACCACCGTTCCGGCCTGTCCGCGGCTTTGCAAAAAACCTTCCGCCATCAGCAGGCCATAGGCATTTTCCACCGTCGCGCGCGCCACGCCGAGTTCACTGGCCAGCGCCCTCACCGACGGCACGCGGCTGTCACGCTTGAGTTGCCCGGCCATGATCGCCTGTTTAACCCGCTGATAAATCTGGCGGTAAAGCGGTGCTTTGCGCCGGGGATCGAGCTGAAAGGAAAGACTGAAGCCGCGCATCATGACCTGCTTAAATAGGTACTTTATGGCCCTGTAGTATAGACCATACGAAGCGTAAAGTAGCGGTCACTGAGACGCACGATGCGTCACTCTTTGCTGAAAAATTTACTTCAAAAAATCCCAGAGGAAATCATCATGACTGCACTTCGCCTGCCTTACTATTCTCTGTCTTCTTCCGTGATGGAGCCGATGAAAGCGGCGCTCGGCGCACTGGAAAACGGTCCGCTGGATAACGTGATTATCGAACTGGCCTTCCTGCGTGTTTCGCAAATTAACGGCTGCGCCTATTGCCTGGATATGCATTCCAAAGCGCTGCGCAAAATGGACGTCGCGCAAACTAAGCTGGATCAGCTGGCGGGCTGGCAGGTCAGCCACGCGTATTCAGAACGTGAACGTGCGGCGCTGGCCTGGGCAGAATCCCTGACGCTTATCTCTGCAACGGGCGCACCGGACAGCGCCTTTGAACCACTGAAAGCACATTTCAGCGACGTAGAAATTTCAGAACTGACTTTTGCTATCGGCCTGATGAATGCGTTTAACCGCCTTGCGGTGGGTATGCGCCAGTAAGTTTCACACTTTGCGCAGTGCATTTTTTAAACAATCCGTTGCGCAAAAATCTGAACCAAAAAAGTTTCTCCCCGCCAGCCCGCTTCCTGCGGGCTTTGTCGTTTTTGCAATAAGCAAAACTGGAAAATCTACATATTGTGTGGTTGAAAATTTAAATCACCACATCTAGTATTCAATCCATCGGGACGCCACGATGGCACCGACTCTCGCGCCTTTCCCCGGCTGAAACAGCCGTACAGCGGACAGGCAAAAATTGTCTCTGATTTCTTACTAGATGGAAATACGAATCATGAGCATTATTATTTACAGTAAACCAGACTGTGTCCAGTGCAACGCGACTTACCGTGCATTAGATAAACAAGGCATCGCTTACCAGGTTGTCGATCTGACTCAGGATGAACAGGCGCTCGGGAAGGTCCGTGCGATGGGTTATCAGCAGGTGCCGGTGATTGTGGCCGGTGACGACCACTGGTCTGGTTTCCGCCCGGATAAGATCAGCGCCCTGCGCCAGCTTCAGAACGCGTTCTGAGGGCAGGCGGATGAATCCGTTGGTCTATTTTTCCAGCAGTTCAGAAAACACCCATCGCTTCGTCGGCAGAACAGGATTGCCGGCGATCCGCATCCCGACAGACAGACAGCCTGAAAAATTGCGCGTTGACTCACCATACATTTTGGTGGTGCCGAGCTACGGCGGCGGATCGGCCAAAGGCGCGGTGCCCGCACAAGTGATCCGTTTTCTGAACGATGAACATAACCGTTCACTCATCCGCGGTGTTATTGCCGCCGGGAACACCAACTTCGGCGCAGCGTATTGCATTGCCGGCGACATTATTTCCCAGAAGTGTCAGGTGCCTTACCTGTACCGCTTTGAATTGCTGGGAACGCCGGAAGACGTTGCAAAGGTCAGACAGGGAGTAACAGAATTTTGGCAGCGACAGAACTAGCAATCACCGACCCCGGCACCCGCAGCCCGGACTATCACGCGCTCAACGCGATGCTGAATCTGTTCGACGCGAACGGTCAGATCCAGTTTGATAAAGACCGCCTGGCCGCGCGCCAATACTTCCTGCAGCACGTCAACCAGAACACGGTGTTCTTCCATAATCTGGCGGAGAAACTGCGTTATCTGGTTGAGGAGGGCTATTACGAAGCCGCCGTGCTGGATCAATATGCTTTTGAAGACATTAAGGCGTTATTCAAACAGGCTTACGCCAAAAAATTCCGCTTCCAGACCTTTCTGGGCGCATTCAAGTATTACACCAGTTACACGCTGAAAACCTTCGACGGCAAACGCTATCTGGAACGTTACGAAGACCGCGTATGCATGGTGGCGATGACACTGGCACGCGGCGATATTCAGCTCGCCCGCCATTTTGTCGATGAGATAATTTCCGGCCGCTTCCAGCCTGCTACGCCGACGTTCCTCAACTGCGGCAAAAAACAGCGCGGCGAACTGGTTTCCTGCTTCCTGTTGCGCATTGAAGACAACATGGAATCCATTGGTCGCTCGGTGAACTCGGCGTTGCAGCTTTCCAAACGCGGCGGCGGCGTGGCGTTTATGCTGACCAACATCCGTGAAGTCGGCGCGCCAATTAAGCGTATCGAAAACCAGTCATCCGGCGTCATTCCGATCATGAAAATGCTGGAAGATGCCTTCTCTTATGCCAATCAGCTGGGTGCCCGTCAGGGCGCGGGCGCGGTGTATCTGAACGCCCATCACCCGGATATTCTGCGTTTCCTCGATACCAAACGCGAAAACGCCGACGAAAAAATTCGAATTAAGACCTTGTCGCTCGGCGTGGTCATTCCGGACATTACCTTTGAACTGGCGAAGAACAACGAAGATATGTACCTGTTCTCGCCTTATCACGTCGAGAAGGTCTATGGCGTGCCGATGTCCGAAATCAGCATCAGCGAGAAATACCGCGAAATGGTGAATGACAAACGCATTCACAAAAGCAAAATCAACGCGCGCGAATTCTTCCAGGTGCTGGCGGAAATTCAGTTTGAATCCGGCTATCCGTACATGATGTTTGAAGACACGGTAAACCGCGCCAATCCGATCAAAGGTCGCATCAATATGAGCAACCTGTGTTCGGAGATTTTGCAGGTGAATTCGCAGACCCTCTACGGCGAAGACCTGTCTTATCAGGAAATTGGCAAGGATATTTCCTGTAATCTCGGCTCACTGAATATTGCCTCAGCCATGGATTCCCCGGACTTCGGCAATACCGTTGAAATGGCGGTACGCGCGCTGACGGCGGTGTCGGACATGAGTCACATCCGCTCGGTGCCGTCTATCGATCAGGGGAATCAGGATTCCCACGCCATTGGCCTCGGGCAGATGAATTTGCACGGCTATCTTTGCCGCGAACGTATTTACTACGGTTCAGAAGAAGGTCTGGATTTCACCAACATCTATTTCTGCACTGTGGCTTTCCATGCGATCCGCGCGTCGAACCAGATCGCTATCGAACGTCAGCAGTCATTTAAAGGTTTCAAAGATTCAACTTACGCCAGCGGCGCTTATTTCGACAAATATGTCGATGAGGCATTGGCCGCGAAATGGCAGCCGAAAACTGACCGCGTGCGTGAGCTGTTTGCTGACGCCGGAATCGCGATTCCGACCACCGCAGACTGGGCAGCGCTGAAAGATTCTGTGATGCAGCACGGGCTGTATAACCAGAATTTACAGGCGGTGCCGCCCACCGGTTCGATTTCTTACATCAATAATTCGACCTCGAGTATTCACCCGATTGTGTCCCGCGTGGAAATCCGCAAAGAGGGCAAAATTGGCCGTGTGTATTATCCGGCAGCGTTTATGACCAACGACAATCTGGATTACTACCAGGATGCGTACGAAATCGGTCCGGAAAAAATCATTGATACCTACGCCGAAGCGACGCAGCACGTCGATCAGGGGCTGTCGCTGACGCTGTTCTTCCGCGATACCGCCAGCACGCGAGACATCAACAAAGCGCAGATTTACGCCTGGCGAAAAGGCATCAAAACCATTTATTACATTCGTCTGCGCCAGATGGCGCTGGAAGGCACCGAAGTTCAGGGCTGCGTTTCCTGCACGCTGTAACTGACTGAAAGGACTTAAAAATGAGCGCAGTAAAACAATTGTTAGTACCGCAGCCGGTCAGCAAAGCCATCAACTGGAACAAAATTCAGGATGATAAAGACCTCGAAGTCTGGAACCGTCTGACGTCGAATTTCTGGCTGCCAGAAAAGGTGCCGTTGTCGAACGATATTCCGTCGTGGGCGACGCTGAGTGCGCAGGAGAAACAGCTGACCATCCGCGTGTTTACCGGCCTGACGCTGCTCGATACCGTGCAGAACGTGGCCGGCGCACCGACGCTGATGAAAGACGCGGTGACGCCACACGAGGAAGCGGTTTACTCGAATATCTGCTTTATGGAAGCGGTGCATGCGCGTTCTTACAGCTCGATTTTCTCGACGCTGTGCGCCACCGTGGACGTGGATGAGGCTTACCGCTGGAGCGAAGAAAACGTCGCGCTGCAAAATAAAGCGGCGATCATTTTGTCGTATTACGACGGCGAAGATCCGCTGATGAAGAAAGTCGCCAGCGTGTTCCTCGAATCGTTCCTGTTCTACTCCGGTTTCTATCTGCCGATGTACTGGTCGAGCCGTGCCAAGCTGACGAATACCGCGGATCTGATCCGTCTGATCATCCGCGATGAGGCCGTTCACGGTTATTACATCGGCTATAAGTTCCAGAAAGCGCTGGCGCTGGAAAGCGAAGAACGTCAGCGGCAGATCAAAGAGCAGGCGTTTGATCTGATTCAGGATTTGTACGACAACGAGATCCGCTACACCGAAGAACTGTACGACGGCGTGGGCTGGAGCGAAGACGTGAAAAAATTCCTGCATTACAACGCCAACAAAGCGCTGATGAATCTGGGCTACGAAGCGCTGTTCCCGGCCAGCATGGCGGATGTGAATCCGGCGATCCTTTCCGCGTTATCGCCAAACGCCGACGAAAACCACGACTTCTTCTCCGGATCCGGATCGTCGTATGTGATCGGCAAAGCCGTGAATACTGAAGACGAGGACTGGGATTTCTAAACAGCTCCCTGCGAAGGGCTGCTTGTGCTCCTTCGCAGGGGAGGGAGCTAAAACCCACTTTCTGATGTTGCCGTTATTTTTCTCAGCGTTAGTATAGAAACAGTGTTTCAAAACCCTACGCTATTAGAAAAGGAAACATCATGTTGTATCAGCCCTCAACTTCACGCTATGAAACCATGCAATTCCGCCGCTGCGGTCAGAGTGGTTTAAAACTCCCTGCACTTTCTCTCGGTTTATGGCACAGCTTCGGCCATGTCAGCCCGCTGGAGTCCCAGCGAGCATTGCTGCAAAAAGCCTTCGATTTGGGCATCACGCATTTTGATCTGGCGAATAACTACGGGCCACCTCCGGGTTCTGCCGAAGAAAATTTTGGCCGGTTGCTGAAACAGGATTTCGCCCCGTACCGCGATGAACTGATCATATCGACTAAAGCCGGTTATGACATGTGGCCGGGTCCGTACGGCTCCGGTGGCTCGCGCAAATATCTGCTGGCGAGTCTCGATCAAAGCCTGCAACGCATGGGGCTGGATTACGTTGATATCTTCTATTCCCACCGCGTGGATGAAGAAACGCCGATGGAAGAAACCGCGGCTGCGCTGGCGTATGCGGTGCAAAGCGGCAGGGCGCTGTATGTCGGGATTTCGTCTTATTCGCCGGAACGTACGCAGAAAATGGCGGAACTGCTGCGCGAGCTGAAAGTGCCGCTGCTGATCCACCAGCCGTCTTACAATCTGCTGAACCGCTGGGTGGATAAAAGCGGCCTGCTGGATACGCTGAAACAAAACGGCGCGGGCTGCATCGCGTTCACGCCGCTGGCTCAGGGGCTGCTGACCGGTAAGTACCTTAACGGGATCCCGGACGGTTCGCGCATGCAGGTGGAAGGCAATAAAGTGCGCGGGCTGAATGCAAAAATGCTGTCAGAAGAGAATCTGAACAGTCTGCGGTTGCTTAATGAAATGGCGCAAAGGCGCGGGCAGACGATGGCGCAGATGGCGTTGAGCTGGTTACTGAAAGACGATCGCGTGACGTCCGTGCTGATTGGTGCCAGCCGTCCTGAACAGCTGGAAGAAAACGTCAGGGCGTTGGAAAACCTGCGCTTCACCACCGAAGAGCTGGCGGCGATTGATCAGCATGTCTCAGACGGTCAGTTAAATTTGTGGCAAACATCGTCAGATAAATAATCAGTAATTAAAGGGCGGAGAGTATTAATCCGCCTTTTTAATTTATAAGTGTTAACTCATTAATTCCAGACGTCGCGCTGTTTCATAATGGTTGACCCAATACTGATTATCCAGTGACGATATCGTCACCCCTTCAATTTTAGAAGCATGAATAAACTGATTATCGCCAATATAAACACCCACATGGCGATCGGCCTCTGTTGTTTTGAAAAAGACTAAATCACCGGGCTGAAGGTTATCTTTATTCACCTTTTTGCCATTTTTAATTTGCTCAAACGTTGTGCGTGGCAACGGATGATGCAGGGAGTCATTGAACAGATGCTGCATCAGCGCTGAGCAATCCACGCCTTTGTGGGTCGTGCCACCCAGATGGTACTGAGTGCCTTTCCAATGGGAATACTGAGATAATAATGCCGTTTTAATTTCATCAGGATTGCCATTATCTGCGGATAAAGGCGCTTCGTTATGTAATTTAAAAATTTCTTTATGGGAATAATTCTTTTTCCCGAGAGACGCGAATTCCTTTGGCAATTCGAAGGCAAAGGAATTAATGCTAAAGAATGAAGAGACTATCAATAATAAAAAATAAACCAGGGTTTTAATGCGAAACATACGAACGTTCTTTTTTCAAAAATAGATTTTATCCTTACCTGTAGACCAGCGAACGGGGCGGGTGACTCTTCGTTGAGTGCGCAAATAATAACCGATGAGCAAAAAATAACCACCCCAAAACGAGTCCAAAATGAGACTTTCTAATTTTTGCAGGTTTGCCCCCTTTAACGGAAAAAGGGGGCGGAAGGAACTCAGGAGAAGAACTTCGCCAGCACGAAAAGCCCGACGGAAACGTTGATCGCACCGCCGATACGGGTGGCAATTTGTGCGAAAGGCATCAGCGTCATGCGGTTGCCGGACGTCAGAATTGCCACGTCGCCGGTGCCGCCCTGCCCGCTCTGGCAACAGGAAACAATCGCCACATCAATGGGATGCATACCGATTTTTTTCCCGACGTAAAAACCGGTGCCGACCAGCGCCAGCACGGTGGTCACGATCACCAGCAGATTTTGCACGGTAAACGCGTTGATCAGTTCCTGCCAAGGCGTAATCGCCACGCCCACCGCGAACAGCACCGGATAAGTCACCGCGGTGCGGAAGAATTTATATACCGTCATCGAGCCGTGCTGAATGGTCGGTGACACGCCGTTCGCCAGTTTCACCAGCACTGCCGCAAATAACATACCGACCGGCGCGGGCAGGCCGATCCATTTCTGTCCGAGCATCCCGACCATGTACAGAAGGATCGCCAGCAGCGCGCCACAGGCCAGCGCATTCACGCCCGGATTTCCTTCGAATTCATCAGTCCCGCTGCCGAGTTCACCTTTCTTCGACGGCATCAGCTGACCTTCGCCGGTGAGATGCGGATAACGTTTCCCCAGCTGGTTCAGTACGCCCGCCAGCACAATCGCTGTCAGGCCGCCGAGCATAACGATCGGCAGAATACGCCCCAGCGCCACGCCCTGCTCCATATGCAGGATAGTCGCGTAGCCCATCGACAGCGGGATCGCGCCTTCACCCACGCCACCGGCCATGATAGGCAGGATCAGGAAGAAGAAGGTTTGCACCAGTGGTAAACCTAACGCGGTACCCATCGCCATTCCGGCGATCATCCCGACCACTTCCCCGCACAGCATCGGCACGAAGATCCGCATAAAGCCCTGGATCAGCACCTGGCGATTCATGCTCATGATGCTGCCGACAATAATGCAGCAGATGTAGAGATAGAGAATGTTGGTGGATTTATAGAATTTGACCGTGGAATCGACCACAACGTCCGGCAGCAGGCCGTAATGCACCATCGCGGACGGAATAAAGGTGGCGCAAATCGCCGCCGCGCCGAGTTTGCCGACCACCGGCAGCCGCTTTCCAAATTCGCCACAGGCAAAGCCGAAGAAGGCCAGCGTCGCGACCATCACAACGATATCGCTGGGCAGTTTGCCGTTCAGGCAATCCAGCAGGATCAGCACGCCCGCCAGCAGGAAAAACGGCAGCGGAATAATCCCTATCTTGTAGTTATCCAGAATGCGCCACCATTTTTGTCTGGCAGACAGGCCGGAAGCTTTTGTTTTGTTGACAGCGATGTAGGAATCGTCGGTTGTGCTCATGGCATTGCCTCTTTCTTGGTAATACTTTTCTTATTGATGATCTGAGCATATGAAAATGGCCGGTCAGGCGGATGTGAGGTTGTTCAAATTAAGGCCGCAGGGATAAAGGTTGTTATGGTGTTTATGGAGTTAATGCGTCCAAATTTATAAGGATTATCAGATAAGTAGTAAAACCCGCAATTAACCTTGCAATCACTGTGTGAATTACATTCTATTTATCTTCTTCGTTCACAACTTCGCTTATGTCAGATTACGGCAGCGTTTTCGCCGTGATAGGCTTATTCGATGTGTGTGTCAGGGCTGGCTTTTGGCGGAATGTATGAAATTAAGATTACCTTTTCAGGTAAAGCTCTTTTTATCTCTGGTGGTATTTTCCTGCCTGTTGCTGGCGCTGCTGGGCGCTATTTTATTTCATATTATTGACCGCCAGCTGCATCACGACCTGGGGCAACGCGCCAAAGTTCAGGCCAGCGAAATCGCGCTGATACCGGGGCTGGCGCAGAAAGTCGCCCGTCGCGATGTGCCGGGAATTGCCCGTCTTATCCAGCCGTTACGCGATAAGAGTGATGCGAGTTATATCGTGATTGGTGACGTCCGCGAGCGGCATCTTTATCACTCGGAATCCCCGGACAGAATAGATCTGCCGATGATTGGCGGCGATAACGCGGAGGTGCTGGCCGGGAAAACCATTATATCGGTGCGTCAGGGCGGCATCGGTGTTTCATTACGCAGCAAAGCGCCGATCCTCGACGAAAATAATCAGGTCATCGGCATTGTGTCGGTCGGCTATCTCACGTCTTACATCGACAATATTAACGGTCACCGTCTGGCGCAGGCCGGTTTATACGGTCTTCTTCTTTTATTACTGCTGTTTATTTTCTCGTGGATGTTTACCCGCAACGTCAAAAAACAGATGTTCTGGCTTGAACCCAAGGATATTGCGCTGCTGGTTCGCCAGCAAAAAGCGTTGCTGGAAGCGATGTATGAAGGCGTATTTGCGATTAATGCTGAGAAGCAGCTGATTTCCATTAACCGCGCCGCCCGGGAATTACTCGATATCCGTCAGCCGGAAAACGAGCTGATCGGCAAACCGCTGGAAGAAGTGCTCCATACGCCGCCCGCGTTCTTTACGCAAAGCGGTCTTCAGGACAATAGCAGCCGCCATGATCAGATAACGGTGCTCAACCAGCGTCAGGTAATCATGAACCGCGTGCCTATTGAGCTGGAGCCGGGCAAAGAAAGCGGCTGGGTGTTCAGTTTCCGCGATAAAAATGACATTAATACGCTGAGCAGCCAGCTGAGTCAGGTGAAACGCTACGCCGATAGCCTGCGCATCATGCGCCATGAACAGCTGAACTGGACGGCGACGCTGGCCGGTTTGCTGCAAATGCAGCGTTACGATGATGCGATGCACTATATTCAGGCACAGTCAGAAGGTGCGCAGGCGGTGCTGGATTTCGTGTCGGCACGCTTCACGTCGCCTGCCCTTTGCGGGCTGCTGTTGGGAAAATTCGTCAGTGCGCGCGAGAAAGGCGTGGAGCTGGTGTTTGACCCGGCCTGCCAGTTAATCCGTATTCCGCCGGTCATCGGCGAAACCGAGCTGATGTCGGTGATCGGCAATCTGCTTGATAACGCCGTGGACGCCACGCTGAAAGCCGGCGCACCGATTTCGCCGGTAGAATTGTATATTTCAGACAGGAACCGCGAGCTGCTGATTGAGGTGGCCGATCGCGGTGGCGGCGTCGATGACGCCCTGAAGCCGAATCTGTTTGAACAAGGCGTCACCTCGAAGCCTTCCGGCGGCGATGAGATGACCGGCGCGGAACACGGCATCGGGCTTTATCTGGTGGCCGGTTACGTCCGTCAGGCGGGCGGCAGCATCGAAATCTCAGACAATGCGCCTCAGGGTACGATATTTTCAGTGTTTATCCCGTATCCGTCAGAGAGGTCAACAGGACAGCAACATGAATAACAGCAGCGCACTCGATGTCGTGATTGTGGAAGACGAGCCGCATCTGGCCGGTCTGCACCGTGATTTTATCGAGCAAAACTTTAACCTGCGCGTGGTCGGGATTGCCGCCACGCTGGAACAGGCCCGTTCGTTATTGCGGCAGCATCAGCCGAGGCTGGTGCTGCTGGATAATTACCTGCCAGACGGCCAGGGCGTGGATCTGATCGACAGCCCGCTGCTGAAAAGCTTCGACTGCTCGGTGATTTTCATTACGGCGGCCAGCGATATGCAGACGTGCAGCCACGCCATGCGCAGCGGCGCGTTTGACTACATTATTAAGCCGGTGTCGTTTCACCGCCTGCGCAGCTCGCTCGAGCGTTTCATGCAACTGGTGCAAACCCTGCGCAATGTGAAAGTGGTCGATCAGCGGGCGCTGGACAAACTGTTTAACCTCCCCGCCAGCGACACGCCGCCAGCCCCTTCTGCAAAAGGGATTGAGCCGAATACGCTCGAACTGGTTCAGCGGGTGTTCACCGCGAAACCCGACGTCAGCTGGTCAGTGGAACAGGTGGTTGAGGAGGTTGGGATCAGCAAAACCACCGGCCGCCGGTATCTGGAATATTGTGTGGAAATTGGCTTTATCGGCGTCGAGATGCAGTACGGAAATATCGGTCATCCGAGGCGTCTTTACCGGAAAATAGTGACTGAGGAAAAATCCGCCTCCTGAACCCGAATTATGGCGTTCTGCCCCTCTGAATTTCGCCTTCACGGCCAGCGGTTCCGCTGGCCAAATTCCCACATTTCACCCCGCACAGTGCGATTATTTCCACAAATATTCACCTTTCAGACAACCGGTAAATTCAGGGCTTTCAGTGCAAGCTGAAATCACTATTTACACATTGCAAATCCCGCCATGGAATTTGCATTAACCCCCCCTGAATCACGCTATTTAAACCACTAAAAACCCCACAAAACAAGAAGGCAATAAATCATTAAAACTCAATTAATTAAGTATATATTAAGCAAAATTCACGCAACATATCAATAGAAAGACACCA